>JAKSRN010000260.1 GCA_024403585.1 Lachnospiraceae bacterium
ACGCAGCCTTCTCAGATAGGCTTTGTATCCTTACATCTGGATCATTACGTCCTCGCCTTTAACATTTCCCTCAAGCAGATCATGCTCTGTCATCCAGTCAATGATTCCCTGCCACAGCTCTGGATCCATGGACAGGAACTCTGCATCTTCTGTCTCCATACGCTCCATAAGAACTTTGTAGCTTCCTCTCTGCTGCTCTTCGTCCAGTGGGTTCTCGTCTGAATTCATGTCTTTCATGATTGTTTCAAGTGCTGCATCCTCGTCTGCTTTCATGTCAGCAAAACCTTTTTTGCATGCATTTACAAAACCTTTGTAGAGTTCTGGATCTGCGTCGTACTCGTCACCGTTTACTGCCATGATGAGACCGTACATACGTGGAACGCCATACTCCTGCTCGTCGAAGACATTTACCTCATAGCCTGCAAGTTCCATTGTGGTAACTTCATCGTTGATGAAGATTCCGCCTGCCAGGTCTACGCTACCAGTAGTCAGGGATGTTACGAGGTCGTAGCCAACGTTAACCAGCTCGAAGTCGTCCTCTGTAAGACCCAGATCTTTCATGATTGTATTGATGATAGCTTCCTCTGCGCCTGTTCCACTGTATCCGACTTTGTGGCCTTTCATATCCTCAAGGCCGTTGATCTCTTTGTTTGTTGCAAGGGAGCAGATGCAGTCCAGCTCTCTCTGGCACACAGCACCAAGTGCTTTTACCGGCATTCCCTGCTCCTGTGCCTCGCAGATCTCTGGCATATAGGTCAGACCAATCTGCGCACGTCCTGTTGCAACGAAGTTAATTCCGTCTACTGACTCTGCAGGATCGATGATGTTTACTTTCAGACCTTCTTCTGCGAAATATCCTTTGTCAATGGCATCATACAGGAAAGTGTGGATTGCGTTTGGATACCAGTCGAGAACTACATCGATCTCTTTGAGCTCAGCATCGTTTGCTGCTTCAACTGTCTCTTCAGCTGCATCCTCTGTTGCCTCTGCTGCATCCTCGCCTGCTTCTGCAGACTCTGCTTTGGACTCTGCTGCCGGTGCTTTATCGGATCCACATGCAGTCATTCCTGTGCACATTGCTCCTGCGAGAAGCAGGGCCATCATCTTCTTTACGGTATTTTTTTTCATGTTAGTATCTCCTTGATGTCAGTTATTTTGATTTTGTATGGTCATGTCTATTATATCAGCCATTCGCGATTATAGATGAATACGGTCACGGCCTTTTTATCTCGCGAATCCCCCTGATCTTTTTCTGCGACTTTACATACCCCTGGATGGGGAATGCTTATAGTGTTCGCACTACAGATTCAATCCCATCAGATACAGATACGCCGCGAACAGCTCTGTCTTCTGCTGAATGGAAGGAATATACACTCTTTCCTCTGTGGAGTGCATATCGAAGCCATTTGGTCCGAAGCCGTCCAGTGCCGGCACATTGATCTCACCAAAGTAGTTGGCATCGCCTGCGCCATGCACATCCTCGCAATCCGGATGCACGCCGTCCTCTATTACTTCCATACCTACCAGATCTGCTGCTTTCTTGATGGTTTTGTAGATTTCTGTAGATTCCGGCAGATGCTCCTGTGGCGGGAACAGCATTCTATAGGAGAGATCCAGGGTACATACAGGATCCTCTGTATGAGATCCCATATAATCCAGATTTCTCTCGCACTCGTGGTATGCATCCCAGTCCGGAATTCCGGCTACACAGAACTGCATGTTTGCATCTCCGCTGACTACGCCGTTTGGACGTCCACCGCTCACCGGTGCCGCATTGTAGTAGATGCCTCTTGCCTCATCATTGAAGCCATAAAGCTCCAGAATCTTGTGCGCCAGCTCTTTGTTTGCACTGTGACCCTGGGAATAGGCACATCCTGCATGGGCCTCCACGCCCTTGATGTCCAGATTTCCAAGGATTACGCCCTGGCGGCTGGTAACGACACAATGCTGACCTGCCTCGTTAATATAACCTGGCTCAAAGATAAATGCTGCGTCCGCTCCTTCTCCAATCTGATGGTAGATTGCTCTTCCGGTCATGGATCCCTGCTCTTCATCGCAGGAATAGATCATGTCGATTTCAACATTTGGCAGAAGGCCAAGCTCCTGCATGATTCGAACTGCATAACAGCTGACTACGAATCCGCCCTTGCAGTCGATGGCACCCAGTCCATAGAGGTAGTCACCCTCCACATGACATGGATATTTCTCTGCGAAGCCTACCGGGAAAACAGTATCCAGATGAGAGTTCAGTACGATTCTTCCCTGTGGATTCTCCGGTTTCAGTCGGGCGATGAGATGTGTGCCCACATTCTCGCAGACAATTTCTTCAAATTCCACACCCAGTGGTTCCAGGTGTTTTTTGCAGATTTCTACGGCTCTTGCATTACCCGGCAGGTAATGGGTCTCGCTATCGAAGGAACAGAACTCCTTCATGAGATCCAGCTGTGCAGGTGCGTAGGCGTCTGCTTTTGCTTTTATCTGTTTAATCACATCAGCAATCTGCTCTGCCGGCAGGCTGATTTCTTTTTCTGTAAATATACTCATGTTATGTCTCCAGCTCTATATGCTGTTTTCTTTTTCTGTAATATCTTTCCCTGATCTCTGGGAGAAATAATTCCCCTGCCCGAGAAATGGCTACTCTTGGATTCTCTCGGATTCGCTTACGCCTCGCCCTTCCAGGTAATCACTCTCTTCTCGATCAGACCCAGGATGCCGTTCAGCACCAGTGCTACCACTGTCAGAATCACAAGTGGCGCAATCAGTCCCGCTGCATCCAGCCCCATCATACATGCACGGCTGTATGTACCAAGTCCGTTCTGTGCACCCAGCCACTCAGCTACCGCTGCACCAACTACTGACCATGGAACCGCGATCCGCAGGGATGTGAAAAAGTTTGGCAGTGCCCGCATCAGTCGAAGCATCAGAAACTGCTGCATTCTGGTTGCTCCATAGGTCTGCATCAGTTCCATGCGGCCCAGGCTGGTTGCCTTGAATCCATCAAATACATTGACAGTAACAGAGAAGAAGTTGACCAGTATTACTACGATCACTCGCATCTTCATGGTGTAACCGAACCACAGAACAAAAACCGGTGCGATACACATAGTTGGTATGGTCTGTGTTGCTGTCAGGATAGGATACAGGGCTTTCTCGATTCGGTGATCCCAGTCCATTACTACTGCTAACAGGAATCCCAGTACCACCGCGAACAGGCAGCCTACCGCAACTACTGACATGGTTGCCGGCAGGTGTACAAGGAACAGTTCATCTGCATGATCTACGATATGTCCGATCACCTGAGATGGTTTGGGAAGAACATAGCTTTTTCCAATTGCCATGGCAAGCAGCTGCCAGAAGACCAGAAGGAATACACCAAATCCGATTCC
>JAKSRN010000261.1 GCA_024403585.1 Lachnospiraceae bacterium
TGCTTGCTGATGATATTTATACTTGACAAATACAAGTTGTCTGCTTTAAACTGTCAGAGTGTAAAGATTCTATGAATCTATATATGTAAACCGTAGATGAAGAGAAGTAACTTAGCAATCTACCCCAAAGCGAATTCCGGACGGTGAGAGCGGAATGGAATGTTGTTAAGCGAATGGACTTCAGAGGGCGACAGGGAAAAAAGCAGAGAGTTTTCATGAATCGGAGATCAGGATTAGGGATCAGGATTCGAGATGAATGGATGACTGTAAATGTTTTTAGTATCGGTCGACGGGATCCCTCCCGTTATCAATCGGGTGTACGTGATGGCGTATGAAGCGAGTGGACGTTTTCGTCAAGTTGGGTGGTATCGCAGGTTTATAGCTTGTCCCTTTAGTAGGGTCAGGCTGTTTTTTTTGGTGCAAAGTCAGTCTTATGTTTTCCTGCCTGCATGACAGGACAGAGGATAAGCCTTGAAAACAGGCACCATCAATTTATCCGGTGGCTTTTTCCGGAACATCTGCCATCCTTAAAAAACAAAAGCAAAAAGGAGTAGAAGTAAAATGAAAAAGATGACAATCGCAAAAAAATTCGGTGCAGTAATGATGGCTGCAGCACTTGCTGCAGGAATGACAGCATGTGGCGGAGCAAAAGAGGAGGCAAAAGAGGCTGCAGCTTCAGAGGCAGCATCTGAAGCAGAAGAAGAGGATGAAGAGGCAGCTGAGCCGGCAGCAGATGGTGAGACCTACTATGTAGGAATCTGTAACTATGTAGATGATGCTTCCCTGAACCAGATCGTAAGCAACATTGAAGATCAGCTTGCTAAGATCGGTAAAGAGAATGGCGTAACATTCGACGTTCATTATGATAACTGTAATGCAGATCCAACTGTTATGAACCAGATCATCGCAAACTTCCAGGCTGATGAGTGTGATCTGATGGTTGGTGTAGCAACACCTGTAGCTATGGCTATGCAGGCTGCAACAGAGGGAACAGACACACCTGTAATCTTCTCTGCAGTATCTGATCCAGAAGGAGTTGCTCTTGTAGAGTCCAACGACGCTCCAGGCGCAAACATCACAGGAACATCTGACTTCCTTGATACAGCAGCTGTAATGAACCTGATCTTCGCAGCAGATCCGGATGCTGACAAGATCGCTCTTCTCTACGATGCAGGACAGGATTCTTCCACAGCACCAATCGAGGCTGCTAAAGCATACCTGGATGAGAAGAAAATTGAGTACAAAGAGTACACAGGAACAACAACAGACGAAGTACAGATCGCAGCAAAATCCATCGTAGCTGATGAGTGTGATGCAATCTTTACACCAACTGACAACACAATCATGACTGCAGAGCTTTCTATCTACGAGACATTTGCAGAGGCTAAGATCCCACACTACACAGGTGCTGATTCCTTCGCTCTGAACGGTGCATTCGCAGGATACGGTGTTGACTACGCTAACCTTGGTGTTGAGACAGCAAACATGATCGCAAAAGTACTTCTTGAGGGTGCAGACCCTGCAACACTTCCTGTTATGACATTTGATAACGGAACAGCAACTGTAAACACAGAGACTTGCGAAGCAATCGGATTTGACTTTGAGACAGTAAAAGCTGCATTCGAGCCATTCTGTACAAAAGTTCAGGAGATCCAGACAGCAGAGTCCTTCGAATAATCTACTAAAGGGGGAGTTTTACCATGTCCTTGACAATGATCATGTCGCTGGGGCAAACCGCACTGGAACTGGGACTTATGTGTTCCCTGACCGTTCTGGCACTGTTTCTCAGCTACTCCATGCTGAATGTCTGTGATCTTTCCACAGACGGATGCTTTACTTTGGGAGCTGCTGTGGGAGCGGTAGTCGCTATATCCGGTCATCCGTTCCTGGCCATCCTTGCAGCAATGTTTGCCGGTGTCTGTTCCGGATTTGTTACTGCGATCATGCAGACAAAGATGGGAATTGACAGCTTGCTTGCAGGTATTATCGTAAACACAGGACTTTACTCTGTGAACATTGCGATCATGGGTGGTTCCTCATTATTAAATATGAATAAGACCACAACCGTGTTCTCCATGATGAAGGATGCTCTGAAAGATACGCCGCTGGCAGGTCAGTACATTCTCATCGTTGCACTTGCAGCAGTGATCCTTGTGGTTGTATTTCTGAATTTCTTCCTGAAAACACGTCTTGGTCTTGCAATCCGTGCAACAGGAAATAATCCGGACATGGTAAAATCATCATCCATTAACCCGGCATTCACCACAATCATCGGTCTTTGCGTTGCAAATGCCTTCACCGGTCTCTCTGGTGCACTCCTGTCTCAGTCACAGAAATCTGTAGATATCAATATCGGACAGGGTATGGTTACCATGGCACTGGCTTCCCTTCTGATCGGAGGAACCATTGTTGCCCACGGAGGCATCCTGAAACGTGCCATTGGCGTTGTAGCCGGATCCTTTATCTTCAGACTGGTATATGCCATTGCCCTTCGATTCAATATGCCGGCTTTCATGCTGAAACTGGTTTCATCTATCATCGTTGTACTGGCAATCTTCCTGCCATACATCAAACAACAGTGGCCAACGATTCAGAGACGACTGTCACACGGAAAGAGAGGGGGAAGATAAGATGCTGAAACTTGAGTCTATTTCCAAAACCTTTAATCCGGGTACAGTGAATGAGAAAACTGCAATCTCTGATCTTTCCTTTCATCTGAAAAAAGGAGATTTCGCAACTATTATCGGTTCCAACGGTGCAGGAAAATCCACCATGTTCAATGCGATCTGTGGAGATTTCCTGACAGATTCCGGAGCTGTGATCCTGGATGGACAGGATATCACTTTCATGCCACAGCATATCAGAGCAAGACAGATCGGACGCCTGTATCAGGATCCGATGCGCGGAAGTGCACCTGGAATGACAATCCTGGAGAATCTTGCCCTGGCAGCAGGAAAGGGAGGATGGCTTTCTTTCATTACTAAGAGCGAGAAGAAAGCATTTGCAGAACAGCTGGCCCGACTGGATATCGGACTGGAGGATCGAATGGATCATCCGGTAGGACTTCTGTCCGGAGGACAGCGCCAGGCGCTGACCCTTCTGATGGCCACCATCAATCCGCCAAAGCTCCTTCTTCTGGATGAGCATACAGCAGCACTTGATCCTGCCACCGCAGAGAAGGTACTGAAGCTTACAAAAGAGATCGTAGACGAGCACAAGATCACTACATTGATGATCACCCATAATATGGAGGATGCCCTTCGTATGGGTAATCGAACTCTCATGATGGATTCCGGAAATATCGTCATCGATGTGGAGGGAGAGAAGAGAGCAGGACTTACTGTGGCAGATCTGCTGGAGCAGTTCAAGGCAGG
>JAKSRN010000262.1 GCA_024403585.1 Lachnospiraceae bacterium
CCAATCGCTATGGATCAGGGTCTTACATTCGCTATCCGTGAGGGTGGACGTACAGTAGGATCTGGCCGTGTTGCTTCCATCATCGAGTAAGGTTCGCGATAAGCAATGAACTAAGCGCCTAACAGGCGATATAAAGAAGGGACTGCATGTTTACATGCGAGTCCCTTTTTTGTATTGACTGGGAGGGCATTCAGCGAATGCCCGTGATCCCGGCTCGTTTACGAGATGGGATTAGGCGCTTAGTTCATTAGAAATAAATCAGAAGCGGCATAATAGAAGCAGGGGAATGTTTACATTCCCCTGTTTTTGTCGTTATATTAAAATAGTCGCTATGCCAACAGATATTTTATTTGACCTATGGTTCAATATAAAATATTATTGTATTGGTACTATTCAATGAACAAAGAATCAAAGAGTTCTCCTTTTCATCCCAAAGGAGGATTACGCTTTGGAGGCTTATGGACAATAAAAACAAATACATTTATATACTGACAAGCATTGTATTATGGGCAGTTACTGGTTTCTTCTGCTTTAGCTTTTACTCCTATACCAGTTCCAGAGTGGCCGGTAATCATCATCTGATCGGGGCCAGCTACATGACCATGAACAATGAGTTCTATAAAATTATGAATGAGGAGATCAGCCAGCGTGTTGAAGCAGAAGGCGATCAGATTATTCTGAGAGACCCTGCTTTAAGCGTGGAACGTCAGATCGAACAGATCAATGAGATGCTGGATATGGGAATTGATGTTCTTGTGCTTACACCTGTTGACTGGGCAAGTCTGACCGATGTTCTGAAAAGAGCAAAAGAAATGGGTGTTTACATCGTAGTTGTAGACAGTAATGTAAAGGATTCGTCGCTGGTAGACTGTACCATTACTTCCAACAACTATGCAGCGGGTAAATTTGTTGCGGATTATTTCATCGGTAAACATACAAAGGCAAAGGTAGTCCTGATGGTGCAGGATAGTGCCAAGTCCGGAAGAGACAGGACGCAGGGCTTTGTAAATGCCATCAGTGAGTATAAGGACATTGAGATTGTAGATGAGATCGAATGTGAGGGCCAGCTGGAAATCGCTATGCCTCTTATGCAGGACCTGTTGGAAAGTGGCATTGAGTTCGATACGGTTTTCTGTCTCAATGACCTGGCGGCTGTTGGTGTAGTAGCGGCACTGGATGAAAAGGGGTTACTGGATCAGGTAGAAGTATATGGGGTAGATGCATCTCCGGATTCAAAGGCTCTGATCAAAGAGAAGATGATGGTGGCGACAGCAGCACAGTTTCCTTCCCAAATCGGACTGAATGCTGCCGACAATATCTATAAGCTTCTGGAGGGGAAAACGGTAGCCCAGAATACCTATGTTCCCGTAGAACTGGTAACTTACGACAATGTTGATTCATATGGTATTGAGAGATGGCAGTAGGAACTTATTTTAGTGGCAAAAAAACAGCCAGAATGACCTTTAATCTGATGAAGGAATTAAATCTGGTAATCATTCTCTATATCAGTCTGATCAGCATGCTCAGCGTATGGGGAATAGTAAGTAAGCAGGATGCCCTGAGTCTGGTTAATCGTGCAGGTGCTCTTCCGATGGAAACCTGGAAAAATCTGGTGCTGGGAGTTGGATTCTATATTTGTCTTCTGATCCTGTTGACGATCACTACTTCCAATATGTGGGCTTTCTTGGGAAAGACAACACTGGAGATCATTCTGGGTTCAATGATCTGCTTTATACTGCATCTTGGTTACAAGGGGATCATATTTCTGATCATGGCCGATGCGATTAAGTATGTGCAGGATAACATAAAGAGGGCCAGAGTGATTGCCGTTCTGGGAATCGTCTATCTGATGATCGATGCGAGGATCGTAACGCTGGTATATCCAATCGTTCCGCTGGAAACCATGTGGCTGTTTTACGACAGTCATCAGGTGGCGGTTCTGATGCTGGTGCTCAGCATTCTGACGACCTTGAACCTGTTCTGCTTTATTGCCTACATCGTTTCCATGTTCCTGAATCAGATGAGCGAAAGAAAACGTATCATGACACTGTTCAGGGAATTGGAAGCAAAGAATGAACAGCTGATCATGCAGTCAAAAGAGCTGGAGGTGGCTACCCAGGTAAAAGAACGAAATCGTCTTGCCAGGGAAATTCATGATACTCTGGGTCACTCACTTACAGGTATTACCACAGGAATTGATGCCTGTGTCATGCTGATGGATATAGCACCAGAGGCGACCAAACAGCAGCTGAAGGCAATCGCGGAGGTTGCAAGACAAGGAATCAAGGATGTTCGTCGATCTATTAATGCACTCCGCCCGGATGCATTGGAACATACCAATCTGAAGCAGGGTCTGCAGCAGATGATAGAGGAAACATCCAGATCAACAGGAGTGGAGATTGTATTTAACTGCTCTCTGGAGCTGGCGATCTTTTCTCCTGATGAGGAGGATATTATCTACCGAATTGTACAGGAGAGTATCACGAATGGAATTCGCCACGGAAAGGCGACCCATATCGATGTGAATATATGCAGAGAGTTTAATAATCTTTATATCGCTGTTCTTGATAACGGTATAGGCTGTAAAGATCCGAAAAAAGGATTTGGTCTCCATCACATGGAGGAGCGTCTCCAGATGCTGAATGGAGAACTGACATACAGCGGTGAAAATGGATTTGAGATCCATGCAAAAATCCCGATTCGATGGGGGGGAGGGGAGAATTCATGATAAAGATTCTTGTAGCAGATGATCAGGAACTGATCCGTCAGAGTCTGCAGATCATATTGAATGCAGATCCGGATTTTGAAGTGACAAACTCGGTTGCCAATGGTCTGGAAGTGATTAAGGCTGTCCGTAAAGAAAAACCGGATGTGATCCTTATGGATATCCGTATGCCGGAGATGGATGGTGTAGTATGTACAAAACTTCTGAAAGAGCAGTATCCGGACATTAAGATCATTATTCTGACAACTTTCGATGATGATGAATATGTGTTCAAATCGTTAAAGTATGGAGCCAGCGGATATCTTCTGAAGGGAATCTCTATGTCAGAGCTCTCTGAGGCGGTTCACAAAGTATATCAGGGCAATGCCATGATCAATGGGGATATTACTTCCAAGGTGGTTCGTCTCTTCTCTAAGATGGCACAGTCGAATCTGACCATTCAGGTAGATGAGATTCAGTCAAAAAGCCTGAAAAGCAATGAGTGGCAGATTATCGTACAGGTAGGAAGTGGTCTCTCTAACAAGGAGATCGCCAGCAAGCTGAACTTGTCCGAAGGAACCGTGAGAAACGGCATCAGTACTATTCTCAGTAAACTCGGACTTCGTGACCGTACACAGCTTGCAATCTGGGCCGTTCAGACCGGTGC
>JAKSRN010000263.1 GCA_024403585.1 Lachnospiraceae bacterium
TGATTCATTAACACTGCAATCTCATTCGGATCATATTTCTTAAACTCAGCTTCCTCAACAATGAATAAATCATTAAACCATCTTCCTTTGCAAACCATGTAGCGTCCGCCGAGTTTTTCAGTCAGCTGAATCTGTACCTCATCAGAGCCAAGCGGGCTGCTTGTTCCGATATCAATTGCCGCATCAAGCGTCATTCCGGAAAGCGCTTCTGCAATCTCACGGTTAATCAGAATACTGTGGGCTTTGTTTCCGTCATCAAGGAATCCCCTGATTCGTAAGTCATAGTTGAAGTTCATCTGAATCTCGTGAATCGGACAGAGATTCTGTTTTGATAACACTCTGCCGCATCCTTCAACCGGGCATCTTTTGATAAGACCAGATCCTTTTGCAATCTGCACCAGATTTCCTTCAAGAACATCAAGTGTTCTGCCGACCTCAAGAGAACCTTCTTCGGCAGTTATCTCCGCACGGTTTAACGAAAGCGAAAGTCTTCCATTATACTCATCCACTTTGGCATTCTTAATCGTATAGACCTTGTTCAGCTCAAGCGGCTTTGCAACATCATCTTTCCAGAGAACAAACTTCATCCGGTCAGACTCGTCGCCCACAAGCCCGGTCTGCAGCATTCTGTCACTGCGGCTTTCCCACTCTTCGATGAACTTGACATGAACACTTGCATATCCGGGTTTAAGATTATGCAGAGGTGTTACCGGAAGCGGCTCGGAAGGAACTTCCACCTTCTGTCTGACAGCAACCGAAGGCATGCTGTCTCCGTCCTCTTCGAGCCATATTGCTGTATCTAATGAGACTGAAATCCGCCCGTTGAACTCACTTGCGGATGCATAGTATATAGTATAGACCGAACCTAAATTCAGTTTCTCTTTTTCGGAACTCTTCCAGATAATAAATTTGACTCTGCCCGTCTCATCTGCAAGAAGACCGTTCTGGCTCATCTTATCAGAATTAAGACTCCATTCATCAATGAATTTTGCGCGAAGACAGGGAACAACCCCGGTCTTGATTGCAGCAATCTGCGTCGGCGATGCAGGCACAAGACAGCGTTCATCAGTAATTTCAGAAACCTTTGTTCCTGAGTGCATCTTAAGACTTAATGAACCTCTGAAGGAATCAACAATTGCTGACTCAATACGATACCATTTCTCTACCTCAAGTACCGGCAGGTCTTCTGCTTTTGCAAACGTAACAAACTCAATAGCCCCGGTGCTGTCTGCTGCGATACCGCTTTGAGAAATTGCAGTACTGCGCGGAGGAATAAGGGATACTATCTTTACTTCTAAAGTAACCCATTCACCTTCCTGAATATCAGCAATGTTTCTCAGCTCGTTTGTCGTGGTAAATGATGCCACAGTCTTCTGCACCTCAGGGATTTCGTACTTCTTGTACAGGTCCGAGAGGACTTTGCGTTCAGCTTCAGTCGGCACCACGCCGAAGTCGTTAATGTAGGCTGACAGCTTGTCAAAAATACTGTTCTTGTCCGGAGAAACTCCTTTTGACTCTAAGTTCTGGGAGATTCTGTCGGTAATCTGCTGGATCTGTTTTGCATCCATAATGATCTCCACTTACAACTTTGCTTTACTGGTATATAAACCCCTGACCGCGCGGTGCGGAAGTGCTCAAAAAAGAGCAGTCATGAAAAAATCAGAGCAATTTAAAGACTCTGTTTCAAAAATAGATTTGTATATGAGCTTAAATTCACTTCCGCGCGAGATTATTTCCATGCATCAACCATAGCGCACCGTTCGATGACTAACTCTTCGATTCTCTCCTCGCCCACGACGGAAAGCTCTTCATCAGTGATATCAAACTCTTTTGCAAGCCGCCTGACATCTGCTTTCGCCACATCACATGCTGAAACAACCATCTTAAGAAGTTCTGCTGCATCATCTTCTTTGCCATCGATAACAACTGCATAGACTGCATTTTCTCCCGTGTGAAGACCGAACTTTGATGCAAGAGAACACTGTCTCTGTCCTGATGCATAGACTAAGACCTCCATCGCAAAGGTTCGCGCAATATTTGTCTTCGTCTCAAACGAACGCTTTGCATGAAAAACAGCCGACTCAATGTGGCGTTTTCCTGCGGTTTTTTCCGCGTCAAAGATTACTACGGACGAACCGCAGGAATCTGCAATCTCATTTATCTGTGCAAGTGTTTCCGAAACATTCTTTACGTCAATTTTACCGCTGACAATTTTCATACCATTACCTCAGAAATCAAAGAGCGTCGGCTGCTCAGCACCCGATTTCTTTTTCGACTTCGTATTCTTTTCAGACACAGAAGTGTCTTCTTTGTTCATTACAGCATCACGCCCTATATCTGACTTAGAAACCTCAGAAGAAACCGCAGAATAGTCTTCATCAAAACTTTCCGGTTCTGCATACGCAGAACCAGCTCTTCGTTTTGCTTCGGCGATGACTTTATCATACGTCAGCGTTCCAAGAATCGAAACAACTGATGCCTTATCTGCCTTAAGCAGCTCTTCGGGTGTGGTTATTCCGCGCTCAAAAAGACGGCGCGCACGCACACGTCCGATGCCTTTGAGACTGATGAGCGGGATAAGTTCTTCTTTGATGCCGTGCGCTGCACGGATTTCAAGTTTCTTTATCCCGTCTTCGAGTGCCGGCGCAAACTCATGCGTGATGCGGGATGCAGCATGCAAAAGCCATTTCAGATTTTCAACTGCTGCATGCACATCCCCGCTTCCGATACTGTACCGCTCTGCAATCATCTCTTCAGATGTTTCAGATATCCATTCTTCAATAACGGCAGCAGATTTTACCGCGCCGAAAAACTCCTCGGAAAACTCTTCAAACCAGATTTCATCGCCGCGTTTAAGCAGAATATCATCCACCATCCGTTCATCAGATGCCTTCAGATAGAATCTGAACATATCAGGCGTCATGCAGAGCAGATGAAGAACCGCAAACGCGGAAAACTCATCATTGGCATGTTCTGCGAAAACGGCTTTTATCATCAGCGCTGACTCAGGCGCAAGATAGAGTTTCGATGAAAGCGAGCCGAAATACGTTGATGAAACTGCATCGCCGAGCCTTTCTATCATGCCGGAGTCTTCAAGGAATAAAAGAGCGCTTTCAATATTTTTATCCAGTCTCCGGTGAACTGCTCTCTGACTTGCATAAAACGAGCGTTCCATAAATGCAGAAATCTCTGAGCGGGAGTTGGTGAACTCAGTTGAGATAAGCGCTAACAGATGTGCTCTAAGCTCCGACTCTTTCTGACACTGCGACCTGATTTTTTCTGCGGGCGCATCTATGAACTCTTCAAAGAGTTCATCAACGCGGGATTTATCTTTTGCAATGAGAATTGCCTCGCCGTACGGGTCAAGCCG
>JAKSRN010000264.1 GCA_024403585.1 Lachnospiraceae bacterium
AATACTTCTCATTCTCCCGTTTTTCCTTTTCCCTGAGACGTTTTTCTTCCTTTGCGATTGCCTCTTTTAATCTGATCGTCTCGTCTTCTGATTTTGTGAGACGTTCTCTCAGACTTAAGAGCCTGTCTTTTTCTGCCATAGCATCTTAACCTTTCAAAGCAGATGCCACTGAAGTAGCTCGTTCCAATAGCATCTGCTGGTACTAAATTTCTAACGTTTATGCGGTGTCTGCTTCTGCTCCTCCTGTTTCTGTGCCTGCTCTGCAGCTTTCATCGCTTTGGATGGTGCTTCTGTTCCGGCAATAAAAAGGGACCTGGATGCCGGATCATACTCATGTACGAAATCTGACAGGCGGTCCTGCGGTGCAACTTCTGCAACATTTATTTCTTTTACCATGGCATTGAGTTCATCCAGTGAAGGACTGTTTTCACCCTTAGCCACGATCAACACCTCATGTATCGATGATGGTAAAATATAGAACCCGTCCGGATACTTGGCAGCCAGTGCATCCATTGTTTCAGCTGAAAATAATGACGCTGCTCCATTCATAGAATCGGTATTAGATAATACATTCATCGGAATGCCGACCATACTATCCGCTTCCGGCAGCTGCGACAGTTCCTCTCCAAAATCACTCTTTGCCGGGAATCCTTCTCCAGTCATGATTCCCATCATGACATCTTCCATAGAGGCAATATGCGGTGGATTCTGCTCCATCATATTCTGGACGGCTACGTGATATAACTGTTCCTCTGATACTCCAAATTTCTGTGCCAGCTCATTTGTGATGCTGACAGACATTTTCCCCTGATCCGAATCGCCAAGAGAGATCTGATAAACAGCAGCAATATCTCCCTGCATTCTATGAGGCAGATTCTGCAGATAACTGCCATTATCTGACAGCGGAACCGCCTTGATAAAGCAGGATTCTTTTACAGCATCCCATTCAAAACCTTTACTCATCAGCGTTCTCAGGCTATTATCCTCCGACAGCGACTGACTTCCCAGCAGTGCTTCTCCAAAGGTCTTTCCAAGAGATTCTGCGATTTTTGAAACAGGAATGTCATACTTCTGATGCTCTTCAAATGCCGAATCGATATAGAGACATGGCGCAATTCTCGAATCCGGTGTACGGATCGTCATGCCGGTAATCTCTCCGATTCCGGATTTTGTGACCTCCTGAAACTGGATCGTACCATTCTTATATTCCTCCGGCAGATACTCTCTGATCTGCTGTGCAAGTGCTTCCTTAAATTCATCAAATTCAAAACCTTTTTCGCTCATTCGCTAATTCCTTTCTAAATTCTATCGTCCACTATTTTTCTGCAGAGATCAGTTCTTCTACAAATCTCTGAATATCTTTCATAAAGTTCTCCTGTGTTTCCTTTCCCTGGGAAATTGCAGCCAGCCGGTTCTCCCACTGTGAAGTCATCTGTACGCTTGTTATCTTTTCCGGAAGTATTCTGCAGAGATATTCACCTGTTTCCGTTGGAAAAAGCTGCTTTTTCCTTCTCTCCACAAAACCACCTTTAATCAGGCTTTCAATGATCTCTGCCCTGGTTGCAGTAGTACCAAGACCGCTGCGCTCAGCATCTTCTGATAACTCTTCCACACCTGCCTTCTCCATAAGAGATAACAAAGTATCCTCTGTCAGATGCGCCGGCGGCTTTGTTTCATGCTCTGATACTCTGGTCTCATCCACTCTGACTGCTACATTTTCGGTAAGGTCTCTTGGAATCTTACAAAGTGGATCTGGACCATCCTGTTCTTCTCCGTCAGATTTTTCAGGAACAAATCTTTTACATACCGTTTTCATAAAACGTTCATTCTGTCTTTTCCATCCCGGCTGCAGAACGGATTTTCCGCAAGCTTTAAATTTATGTCCATTACAATCCAGCAATACACGGACACTTTCATAGATATGTGCCTGGTCTACAGCGCACAGGAACCGATTGATGATCAGCTGAAGAATCTTCTGCTCCAATTGATTTAATCCATCAAGTGATCCCGGCTTTTCGATCTCCACTGTAGGAATGATTGCATGATGATCTGTAACTTTTTTGCTGTTCAAAAGCCGCTCAATGTCAGGTGACACTGATGTATTTAATTCCTGCATATCCTGATACTTGCATTTCTGGATAGCCATATAGACTTTGGCGGCTGTGTCACCCATATCATCCGAAAGATATTTGCTGTCTGTTCTTGGGTATGTAACAAGTCTCTTCTCATACAACTGCTGCACTATATTCAGAGTATCTTTCGCAGACAACGAATAGCAGCGGTTTGCATCTCTCTGCAGCGTTGTCAGATCATATAAGGACGGCGGATTCGTTTTCTTTCGCTCACGTTCTATCTTCTCAACGTATGCCTGCCGGTTCCAGCAATCCTCAGCTATTCTCTGCGCTTTGTATCTGTCTGAGATATGCTCTGAAATGGCATCCATTCCCTTCGCCACAATGTGAGCAATGAAATAAGGCTCCTTCACAAAATCCCTGATCTGCGCTTCTCTCTGTACGATCAGTGAAAGAGTAGGACTTTTCACTCGTCCCACATTCAGTGGCTTGCCATTCCCATACTTAAGGGTGTAGAGCCTGGTCAGATTCATACCCACCAGCCAGTCAGCTCTGGCACGGCATTCTGCTGCTTCATATAAATGCTCAAATTCTTTTCCGGGTCTTAAATTCCGGAAACCTTCAATGATTGCACTCTCCTCCATGGAGTTCGTCCAGAAACGAAGAAGAGGCTTCCTGCATCCGGCCATCATATAAACCAGCCGGGCAATTGCCTCTCCTTCACGTCCACAGTCTGTGGCTATAATGATTTCTTCCACATCTTTTCGTTTCATCAGTTCTTTGACAATACGAAACTGATCTTTAGTACCTGGAATGATCCGGTGCTTCCATTCTTCCGGAATAATTGGAAGATCCTCTGTTTTCCATGACTTATATCGTTCCTCATAAGCATCCGGCGGAGCTTTCTGAATCAGATGACCAATACACCAGCTGACAATATAATTCTTGCCCTCCAGAAAACCATTATGTTTTTCATTACAATCCAGTGCACCGGCATATAGTCTTCCTACGCTTGGCTTTTCTGCCAGTACAAGTGATTTTCTATTTTGTCCTTCACTGGATTTGCTGTCTTTTTTCGTAAATCCCATGCCGCAGAATCTCCAATCAAATATTGTCTTCTGCAGCTACAGTCTCGGAACTGCTATTTTCGCTCTGTTCTTTCTTTGCAAGAATATGATCAATGTATTCCTTATACGCTTTCATACGCTTATTACGCTTTGCCTGATCATAAAATGCTACTGTAATTCCCTGTTCCTTCATCTTGATTTCCTTTCTTA
>JAKSRN010000265.1 GCA_024403585.1 Lachnospiraceae bacterium
CACTGATCACCAGAAGGACGAGACCTGTTCGCCATACAAGAGGCATGTTAAGAAGCAGCTGCTTCAGCAGATTTATGCACTTTTTCACCAGGTTCCAAAACAGGCGCCAGATTCTAAGGAGCAGGCGCCAGCATTTTCCAAGGAGAGATGTTTTCCAGAGGGTGTGCTGTTTCAAACGAGAAGCCAGACAAATACATAGCCCGATTCCGGTCGGAACTGCGACAAGCGTACCTGCAAGGAAAACAACGCCTGCAGACAGATAGTCCGTACGGAAGAATTCACCAATCAGAAGACAGATTGGCAAAGCTGCGATTCCCCAGATACATGCCATAAGATCCCACGGAATCGAATAAAGAAGATCCGGCACCAGTTCGTCCTTGTCCGCCACATGACCTGCTCCCAACAGGAGAAGGATAAAGGAAATGAGTCCCAACAGAAGGGAAGCGGTTCCTAACACCAGGATCACATAGCGGATACTGTAAAAGAAATGGATTTTGTACCAAAGGTAGTTATACCCATCATGAACCGGAAGTCCCTTGATGAGGCCAACCGTAACTGTGTAGGTTCTGGTAATCATCTTCGCATTCTGGTTATGCTCGAATGCCCCTATTGTCTCGTATCCTACAGGACTATGATGAATCCATTCCCCATCCAGAAGGATGTCCTCCTTGGTCTGAACCAGAATAACCCTGCCATCTTCGAATGTGACTTCGTAAGTAAAGGTTCTTACGGATTCTTCGTCAATCTCCAGTTCCGGATCTATGGCATAGATCAGGTGGTCTTTATGATCCAGCACCTCAAACACCACATTGGAATCATAATCCCTTGGGGTTACTGTCTGTTTATCTGCTTCCGGATCCTTTAACCCATACAGAAAATTCTCTCCTTCATAGAAGAGCTGTTTTTTCATCTTTGAAGCAAAAATCTGTCTGTCTGTGGACGTATACACATTATAATCATTATCTAAGATATATAGTCCTGCCAGGAGGGACGCAGCCGCTCCTGCAATAGAAAACATACAGATCAGAAACAGAATGATCTTGCCTCCGGTTGATCGATAAAAACGTTTCATACTAACACCTTCTTTCCGGTTTCACACAGCCGTTTCGCCTGTGCTCCACCGAATCCTTATCTTCTTGGTTTCTCTATCTTGTATCCCTGTCCGAAGATTACTTTGATATAACGGGGTTCCGCAGGATCGATCTCAATCTTTTCCCTCAGATGCCGGATATGCACCGCCACTGTATTCTCCGTTCCAAATGGTTTCTCCTTCCACACCAGTCCGTAGATTTCTTTAGGAGAGAAGACCTTCCCGGGATTACTCATAAAAAGCTTCAGAATCTCATATTCCTTTGGAGTCAGAGCTACGCTCTCCCCATCCACATGTACTTCCTTGCTGCCATCATTCAGTTCAATACCACCAATCCGGAGAATCTCTTCTGCAGCTACTGCACTGCCCAGTTTCAGGTATCGCCTCAGCTGGGATCGGACTCTTGCAACCACTTCCAAAGGATTGAAGGGTTTTGTGATGTAATCATCTGCACCAATATTCAGGCCCAGAATCTTATCAGAATCCTCGCTCTTTGCTGTCAGGATGATCACCGGTACATTGCTGGTCTGACGGATCTTTGCCATGGCTGTCACACCGTCCATCACCGGCATCATCAGATCCAGCAGCACCAGATGGATCTCTTCTTTCTGAAGGATCTCCAGGGCTTCTTTCCCATTGAAAGCTTCAAACAGGGTGTAATCAGGATCCGACAGGTATATTTCTAAAGCATTTACAATATCTTTTTCATCATCACAGATTAAGATGTTCGGCATATGCTGTTCCCCCTTTTCAAGAACGACTCAAGCGTTCTCTGTTCTATGAGTTTATTATAGGGGAAATCCGCTTTAAATTGAAATATACAAAGAGATTAAGAATTTCTTAAGATTGCATACCCCATAAACAAAAAAGGAGTCGTCCGATTACTCGAACGACTCCAATGATTCAACAACTTCTCCTACATGCATATCGTGACGTGTCAGAAAGCTTCTCGCACTCATCCCCCGTCACGCCTGCTTTGCAAGCATTATTTTGTTTTCAGAATCTCATCTGCTCTCTCCAGCGCCTCATCCAGATGCGCACAGAAATTCTCTGCACCTACACGATCGCTGAAATGACCATGATCAAATACGTGTTTTACCTGCTCATTTACATGTGAGAATATCATGGTTACCCCATGCTTCTCGCACTCATCCATCAATCCCTCCAGGGACTTCATTGCTGTCGCATCAATAGCCGGAACACCACGCATACGGATGATCAGTACTTTTGTAAAGTTCTTCAGTGTAATGTTACCGATCATATCAGCAGCACCGAAGAACATAGGACCTGTGATCTCGTACACACGTACCGCTTCCGGAATATCACGAAGATGTGCTGCATCTGCATCATGCTCACCGTCATGTCCGTAATATTTCCAGCCCTTTACAGATGCCTCCTCGCTCATTCGTTTTACGAACAGAACGCAGGCAGCAATCATACCAAACTCAATAGCAATTACAAGATCAAAGATAACAGTCAGAAGGAAAGTAGCCACAAGAACGATGATATCGCTCTTGGGTGCTTTCTTCAGCAGCATCACAAATGTTCTCCAGCCGCACATATTATAAGCAACCATGAAAAGGATGGCTGCGATGGTCGGCATTGGGATCAGAGCTGCATATGGCATAAGCAGAACCAATACCAGCACCAGTGTGATGGAATGCACACAGCCTGCGATTGGGGAACGACCACCGTTTTTGATATTGGCAGCTGTTCTGGCAATTGCACCTGTGGCAGGAATTCCGCCAAAGAGAACAGAACCGATATTACCCACGCCCTGTGCCACCAGCTCCATGTTAGAGTTATGTTTGTCATTGATCATACCGTCTGCAACAACGCAGGACAGCAGAGACTCAATAGCTGCCAGAATGGCGATGGTAAAGCCATCCGGGATACCCGCACGAATGATCTTCATGGAAATATGCGGAATGTGCAGTGTTGGCAGCTTACTGCTGATTGTATATAAATCACCAATTGTATTCACCTTCAGTGGCAGGAATTTCACCATCAGAATTCCCACGATTACCGCGATCAGAGATCCCGGAATCTTCTCACTTACCTTTGGCCATACGATCAGGATCACCAGGCATACCAGTCCAACCAGCAGAGCATGTACATTGATGGTTGTGATATTCTCGATCATCACCTTCAGTTTTTCCATAGTCTCCACTGCCTTGGTTCCTTCCGGATAAGTCAGTCCCAGGAAATCCTTGATCTGCCCGATAAAGATTGTAACCGCAATACC
>JAKSRN010000266.1 GCA_024403585.1 Lachnospiraceae bacterium
ATCAGAACGATCGCATAGATCAGCATACGGAAATCAGCGAACTGACGAAGCAGCTCAGGAAGAATGGTAAGGATTGCCGCTGCGATCATTGCACCTCTCATGTTACCGATACCGCCGAGAACAACGAATACAAGGATCAGGATAGAGGTGTTGAAGTCGAATTTCTTCGGAACAACTGTAGAGAAATTCAGCGCATACAGACAGCCTGCAGAACCTGCAATTGCTGCAGATGTAACAAATGCCATCAGTTTGTAGCGTGTAATATTGATACCGCATGCCTCGGCTGCGATACGGTTGTCACGGATCGCCATGATGGCACGTCCCTGCTGGCTGTTTACCAGGTTCTGGATCACAAAGAGTGCGATCAGAAGAAGGATGATACCTGCAAGGAAGGAAGACAGCTTGGTCACACCAAGTGCTCCCATAGGTCCGTTCAGGATTACCAGACCATCCTCCTGCATGCCCAGAGAGTTGGCATCAGAAAGACTGAAATGGAATCCGATCTTATCATAACCCAGATACAGGCAGTTCAGGATATTCTTGATGATCTCGCCGAAAGCCAGAGTAACGATCGCCAGGTAGTCACCGCGAAGACGGAGAACCGGGATACCGATCAGGAAACCTGCCAGTGCTGCAATAACTGCTGCAATGATCATGGACACGATCAGAAGGATCGGTGCGGATGAGATCTTGCCTGCAAGAACCATGGAAGCAACTACACCGGTAAATGCACCGACAGACATGAAACCTGCATGTCCAAGGCTCAGCTCACCGGAGATACCTACAACCAGGTTCAGGGAAATAGCCATAATAATGTATGCACAGATCGGAACGAGCTGACCTGCCATTGAGTTAGTGAGGACACCGGTCACAGAAAGAACCTGAAAGATTGCGAAGAACACAATAACGATTCCGTAATTGATAAAGGAATCTCTTGATGCTTTTTTCATACTCTTCATATCGCCCACCTCACACTTTCTCTTGTACGTATTTGCCAAGCAGACCGGATGGTTTTACGATCAGGACAATGATCAGAACGGCAAATACAATTGCATCAGATAACTGAGTGGAAATATAAGCTTTCGCAAAGATCTCGATCACACCAAGAAGGATACCACCCAGCATAGCGCCAGGGATGGAACCGATACCACCGAATACGGCAGCTGTGAAAGCTTTGATACCAGGCATTGCACCGGTAGTAGGCATCAGTGTAGGATATGCAGAGCAAAGAAGCACACCTGCGATTGCAGCCAGACCGGAACCGATTGCGAATGTCAGGGAAATTGTACGGTTTACATTGATACCCATCAGCTCAGCTGCACCTTTGTCCTCGGATACAGCTCTCATTGCTTTACCCATCTTAGTCTTCTCTGTAAAGAAGGTAAGAACAAGCATGATGATGATACAGGCAAGAATTGTAACCATTGCTGTTCCGGAGATGGCAAATGTACCCATCTTGATGGAAGGTACAAAGGATACCATGTTCGGATAAGACTTCGGATTGGAAGTCCAGATCAGAAGTGCTGCATTCTGCAGGAAGTAGGAAACACCGATCGCAGTGATCAGAACTGCCAGAGATGTAGCATTTCTCAAAGGCTTATAAGCCAGTTTTTCAATACAGATACCAAGAGCGGTACAAACCACGATGGCACAAAGGATAGACAGAATTGGATTCAGTCCCAGATAAGATGTGGCACAGAAGGAAATATATCCGCCGACCATGATAACGTCACCATGAGCAAAGTTCAGCATCTTGGCAATACCATAAACCATGGTATATCCAAGAGCGATGATCGCATATACACTTCCAAGGCTGATGCCATTGATCAGGAATGCAAGTATCATAATAACCTCCAAAACATTAACGAACAGAAAAATAGAAGAAAAGACAGACCGCCACCATGGGCAGCCTGTCTTTTGAAGATTTCAGACTAAGGATTACAGACCTACGTATACGCCGTTCTCAATTTTAACAGCTTTAGGTGCTTTGTTAACCTCACCGCCTGTTGTCCATGTCATTCCCTCACCTGTAAGACCATCAACAGTGAAGTTTGTATCTGTGAATACAGAAACAAGAATCTCACACAGTTCCTCATGGCTCATTCCTGTTACATCAAGACCGCCATTGTTGTCAGCGTAGTATCCAAGTGCTGCATAGATTGCATATACACAGTCATAAGCATCTGCTGCGAACTGGTTTGGAACATCTTTGTAGCCAGCCTGGTATTTAGCAACGAAGGATTTTGTCAGATCATCCTGAGCATCAGCAGCGAATGGTGTCAGAAGAAGAACGCCCTCTGCCAGTTTTGTATCAAATCCCTCAAGGGAAAGGATTCCGTCCATACCGTCTACGCCGAAGAATGTTGGAGCGTATCCTGTGGAATCAGCCTGTTTCAGGATCAGAGAAGCTGGTGTGTAGTAGATTGGAAGGAATACCAGATCTGCACCGTTCTTCTGAGCGTCTGCAAGCTGTACAGAGAAGTCGTTAGCTGTGTCATCTGTGAATGTTGTTGTGGAAACAACCTCAAGTCCGATCTCAGCAGCTTTGTCAACGAATGTCTGATAGATACCTGTTGAGTATGCATCAGAGTTGTTGTAGATGATTGCTACTTTAGTAGCAAGGTTGTTGTCTTTGATGTACTGAGCAGAAGCAAGTCCCTGGTTAGGATCAGAGAAGCAAAGCTGGAATGTCTGATCTTTTCCTTTTGGAACGTCGGATCCGGAAGCGGATGGTGTCAGCATGAATACTCTGTCATTGTTAGCCTCTGGAGAAACAGCGATACATGGTGTTGTTGTTACTGTACCAACGATTGCCTGTACATCCCAGTCTTTCAGAGTGTTGTAAGCGTTTACAGATTTCTCTGCATCATGCTCATCATCCTGTGTCTGGTACTCGATCTGGAAGTCACCTGCAACTGCATTCAGCTCGTCAACTGCGATCTGTCCAGCGTTTGCAACTGCTGTTCCGTACAGGGCTGCTGCACCTGTCAGAGGTCCGATCATACCAAGTTTTAATGTTCCTTTCAGGTTCTCAGAGATTGTAACTGCCTCGTTGTACTCAACAGTCTCTCCCTCAACCTCTGCTGGAGCAGCTTCTTCTTCAGCTGCTGCAGACTCTGCTGTAGCTTCACTCTTAGCTGCGGAATCAGATGAAGATCCACAAGCTGTGAAAGAGAAAGCCATAGCCAGTGCTAATACTGTAGCTAATACTCTTTTCTTCATAATATATCTCCTCTTTTTATTCAATTTTGCACGATAAGGACATATCCTATATCCATACCGGACAATTTTGAAATTTATTCTAGACCATATTGCAAAAAAAGTCAACACA
>JAKSRN010000267.1 GCA_024403585.1 Lachnospiraceae bacterium
TCTTTGGAAGGAGTATCATTATGGATCTCCGGAGCCTTCCAGATAAAAGATGGAGCAGAATCCTCTGCTGGCGCTTCCACTGCCGGGCTTTCAATCACAGGCTCTTCTGCTACAGGACCTGCAATCACCGGTACTTCCACCACAATTTCTTTTTCAGCCTCTTTTTTCGCAGCCTCTTCCTTTGCCTTCAGGGCAGCTTCATAATCGGCCTCTGTCATCAGAGAAATCTCTTTCTCTTCCAGTTCCTTTTTCTCCTCATCAGATACTTCTGTACCTGTACAGAGAATCAGGATCTTTTTCTCTTTCAGGACCGGCTCAGCTTCAGCCGGTTTCTCTTCTTTTGCGTCTTCAAACTGTGCCAGTACTTCCTCCATGGAATGGACAGCCTGCTCTGCATAATGACTCTTCTTGGCATCAGCAGTACTGAGGAAAACGATCTTCTCCTTCACTTCTGCCGTAGCAGCTTCTGTTTCCAGGTTGCTGTCCGGAGTCTGCGCTGCAGCAGGAACTGCACCGGTAAGGACCAGTGCTCCTGTAAGAACTGCACTTGCAAATTTTACACTGTTTTTTCTATTGTATGACATCTGTATCACCCTCACGCAGGTTCCCCTGCTCCATACATGATCTTATTGTTTTCCTGAACAAATATTATATCATTCCAAGGTCTTTCTTGCAAATGCTTTCTTTTATTACAGCCTGACTGCATTTCTTTTATTACAGCTTAACTGCACCTCTTTCATTACAGCCTGACTGCATCTCTTTCATTACAGCTTGACTGCATCTCTTTCATCACAGTCTGAACGCATCTGCTTTTTATCTTCTTTTGTCCATTGGAGAATAAACTTTATGCTGTCCTACGTATTTATAGGCAGGACGGATGATCTTGCTGGAGTTCACCAGCTCTTCGATTCTATGGGCAGACCAGCCTGCTACACGTCCCATTGCATACAGCGGTGTATAAAGCTCTTTCGGGATTCCGAGAAGAGTATATACCATGCCTGCATAGAAATCCATGGTTGCACAAACCGGTTTGGAAAGTCTTCTCTTCTTAGGCATTACCTCCAGAATGATGTTCTCAAGACGAACCATGAACTCATACTGGTCTGATTTTCCCTTCTCTGCAGCAAGATCCGGAAGGAGTTCCTTGATCAGCTCTGTTCTTGGATCAGAGTAGGTATAAACTGCATGTCCGATTCCGTAGACATTACCGGTTCCGTCAAAAGCTTCCCCGTCCATGATCTTTCTGACATACATTCTCAGCTCATCATCATCATTCAGATTTTCAACATTCTCAATAATGTCATTGATCATTGCCTCTGCTTTCAGATCAACTCCACCGTGTTTGGATCCTTTCAGTGCTCCTAAAGAAGCAGCAATAGAAGAATAGGTATCTGTACCGGATGAAGAGATTACATGGGTAACGAAAGTGGAGTTGGTACCGCCGCCATGCTCTGCATGGAGGATCAGCATCAGATCCAGCATTCTGGCATCCAGCTCAGTAAATTTTCCATCCGCATTCAGCATCTGCAGAACATTCTCTGCAAAGGAAAGCTCTTTCTTCGGATTACGCAGGAAGAGGTTGTCTCCCTTGTGGTAGTATCCATAGGAAAAATAGCTGTAAGCGGTAAGAAGCGGAAGCTTTGCGATCAGATTCAGGCACTGTCTTACAACATTGCGGACAGATACATCCTCCGGCTTATCGTCGTATGCATAAAGAGTCAGAATGCACTTCTGAAGAGAATTCATCAGGTTCTCACTCTGTGCCTTCATGATGACATCACGGGTAAAGGACATAGGCAGACTCTGCAGGAAGGCGATGGCATTGGCAAACTCCTCCAGCTGCATCTGAGTCGGAAGTTCTCCAAAAAGCAAAAGGTATGTGATCTCCTCAAATCCGTATCTTCTTCCCTTCAGACCATGTACCAGATCTTTGATATCATATCCCTGATAGTAGAGTTTTCCTTCTGCGTGCTGGCGCTCACCCTCATCAGTAACATAGCCTTTTACATCAGAGATTTCTGTCAGACCTGTGCGGACACCACGGCCTGCAGCAGTACGAAGTCCCTGATTTACATCATATTCATAATAGAGTCTTGGATCAAACTTTGTGGTCTCGCGACTGATATTCACCAGATGCTTGATCTTCTTCATTGTTTCTGGACTCTCATTCATAATAGTTTTCCTCCTCTATTGAAACCGGCAGCTGCCGGTCAAACGCTTTCACACGTTACTTCAATCACCTCATTATATAGTACATCCTCATAATAGGAAAGATGCTTTTTTCCTTTTTAAAAAAGTTTTTTCCAGCATTTTCCGATGAGAATGGAAGGATTCGTCCCTGATCTCAATGGCGGCAGACGGGCATCGAAGGATGCAGGCCTGACATTTGATGCAGATTCCGCTGATCACAGGCAGTTTTCCGGGTTCCATCTTGATTGAATCCATCGGGCAGAGAGTCGTGCATGAACCACACAGACTGCAACGCTCCGGATCCACAACCGGGAGAGCCTTGAGGAATTTTGCCGGCTGGCCATCTTCCTTAAGCGGAGTGTAATAGGCAAGGGGCGGGTAAGGTCCTGGCACCTGAACCAGCTTCAGTGAATCCGCTTCAGCACTCTTCAGCATCTCTGCTGCCTTCCCTGCAAATGCCTTCAGTTCATCCAGATCCTCCTGATCCGGTCTTCCTGCTCCCAGTATTTCAGAAAACACATGACGGGTTGGTACTGCCGCTGCAGCAAAAGGAAGCAGGCCTCCCTCCCGCAGGATTCCTGTCAACTCAGACAGAGCCTCATCATAACTTCTGTTTCCATACACTACCACAGGAATGGCAGGCACACCCGCACCGGAAAAGGATGATCTCACATAATCCAGCAGCTTATTGGGAAGCCGGCCTGCATACACCGGCGATGCCCATATCACCAGAGAATCTTTTTCAAAGACCATCTTCTCTTCCCTGTTTCCCGGCAGCGTATAATCATGGACACAGATTTCTGCCTGGAGTTCCCCTGCAATCACATCCGCGATCGTTCCGGCGATCAGAGCAGTGGATCCTGCCGGGCTGAATAGTACTTTATGAACGGTTTTAATCTTCACGACGTTCTCCTTTTTATTGTATGAACGGTTTCCATCGTCACGATGTTTCCCTTTTCTCTTTTGATTTTATTATACGGTCTTTTTCTTTGTAGGGAAAGAGCCTCCCATTTTTCATTACATTTTTCCAATATAGAGGCTTAATCAAGTCGAAAAATCATGGTTTGTCAAATGAAACCGGATATATAACTTGCTTTTCCAAAAACATCCTACCACATGCTTTT
>JAKSRN010000268.1 GCA_024403585.1 Lachnospiraceae bacterium
ATGATGAGTCCTTTATCTGCGGCACAGTACCTCGACCCGCGTTCGGTTACTTTTGACATCATCATCTTTGATGAAGCAAGTCAGGTCAAACCCGAAGACGCTTTAGGGGCTTTGATGCGCGGAAGACAGCTTGTTGTTATGGGCGACTCGCGTCAGCTTCCGCCGACCTCGTTTTTTGATTCCGTCGGAGGAAACGAGGTCACAGATGATGACGAATGCAGCGGTGCTGCAGAAATTACCGATATGGAAAGTCTCTTGCATGCCTGCAAACAGGTTTATCCGGTTCGCCGCTTAACCTGGCATTATCGTTCACGGCACGAATCACTGATTGCCGTATCCAACGCAGAATTCTATGACGGCTCGCTTTTTGTCTTCCCGTCGCCGAAGCATGAAACAGATGACTTAGGGCTTTCCTTTGTGCACATGAAAGATGCCGTCTATGACCGCGGAAACTCAGGCGTAAACCGCAATGAGGCAAAAGCAGTTGCAGCAGCAGTTATCGAGTACTACCGGAGATTCCCGGATAAGACGCTTGGTGTTGCAACGTTTTCCTCAAAACAGCAGGAAAGCATCAGACGTGAGGTTGACATCCTTCTGCGCGACAATCCGGACGTAGAAACACTGATGCACTCCGAAAACGGAGAAGACTTCTTTGTCAAGAATCTGGAAACAGTACAGGGTGATGAGCGTGATACAATTCTCATCAGTATCGGCTATGGTTTCGATGAAGAACACAAACTCTCGCGCAACTTCGGACCGCTGAATCAGGCAGGAGGAGAACGCCGTCTCAATGTCTTAATCACGCGGGCACGTGAACGCTGTGTGGTCTTTTCAAACTTCCGCGGTTATGATCTTCCAATAACGCCTGATACTCCGCGCGGGGTTGCAGCGCTTGCAGCCTTCCTGATTTATGCGGAAACGAGAAACAGTACCGTACTTTCCGATGTCGAAAATGACGCAGCAGAATCTGACCGGTTTGCGGACTCAGTTGCCCGCATGCTTACCGATAACGGCTACACAGTAACAAGAAATGTCGGATGTGCCGGATTCAGAGTTGATATTGCTGTATCTCATCCGTCGGATGCAGGTGTCTTTATGGCAGGCATTATGTGCGACGGGCAGAACTACTGGTCGGCAGAAGATGCACGTGACCGTGACCGCTTAAGAACACAGATTTTAGAAGGGCTTGGCTGGAATCTTATCAGAATCTGGGCGCCTGAGTGGTTCTGTGCGCCGAAAGAGTGTGAACAAAAACTGCTGCAGAAACTCGAAGACGCGAAAAAGCCAATATCAGTGAAGAAAAAAACGCCGGTTCCAAAAGAGGAAATTCCGAAAGTATCTGAAACAAAGAAACCTGCAGCCCCCTCCGGGGTAATCTCGGATGAGGATATTTTTGAAGAGGAAGAACCTGAAACTCCGGCTGAAAAAGAGATAGAGCCGGTTAAGAAAACTCCGCGCAAAAAACCTGAGAGAAAACCGGATGAAGAAAGAAAAGCAGCCAAAGCAAAATCTGCTGCAGCCGCTGCTGTTCAGCAGATGGCAATTCTTTCTGTAACAAATCCGCCGGAAAAAGAAAATACCCCTGCTAAAGAGCCAAGAGCATGGAGAAACCTGCCGGCTGAGATTGGTTTCCCGCAGTATGTTTCTGCAAAACAGTGCATCCTGCAGAAGTATCACGAGTTCGCTTCAGTACAGGACCTTGCCTTAAAGACGGCGGTTGTAGAGATTGTCGCAGTTGAAGGTCCGGTTTCAGAAAATATGCTGTATGCACGCATTAAAGAGTTAGGAAATGTCTCCCGGATGACTGCATCAGTAAAGAATAGAATTTCATCCTGCATTGCAGAAATTACTGATGACGGGCAGCTTGAACGTGATGATGAAGGGTTTGTTTCGATTCCCGACGGCAAACTTATTCCGCGCGTTCGCGGAGATAAGTGGTCTATTGCTGATGTTTCTTTATCAGAACTGCTTCTTGCAGCACAGATTATTCTGATGCGCCAGTATGCAACGCCTAAGGCAGAACTTGCAAAGTTTACCGCGGCATCTCTCGGTTTCAAAGCGACGGCGCAGGTTAAAGAACGTTCTGAAAAAGCGGTTGATATGGGTATCAGACTTGGCATCATCATAGAAGAAAACGGACTCTGCACAGTGAAATCCTAAATACTACTTCTATCTAATGTATTAATATGGCATTATCTGTCGACATTATTGAAAAACTTGCAGCATTAATTACTGCTGCTTTTGGTCTTGTAGCTGCACTTGCCTGGAACACAGCAATTCAGGAGATTTTCACAACCATTTTCGGTGAGCAGAGCACTATCCCTGCAATGCTTGGCTATGCAGTCTTTGTAACCGTTCTTGCAGTCTTCTTCACTGTCTGGATTGGTTTTGCTGCAGGAAAAGCAAAGAAGGCAGCTGAAACCGCAACTGAAAAAGCAAAGAAACTTGCTGCTGAAAAACTCCACAGCAAGAAAGAAGAGTAAGAAAATCTCTTCAACTCATTTTTATCTCCGGATTCTCTTTTGTTTGCTATCCTCTTGGAACAAATTTATTATCTCACTCGACATATTTACTAAGTATATGCCAGAAGATACAGTGCCGGAAGTTCCGGTTCGCGAACTTACTGACGAAGAGGTTCTGAAACGTGCAGAGGAGATTAATAATGCACGTGAGCAGGCTCGTCAGGAAGAATTAAAACGTGCAGAAGAGGTAAAAAAAGCTGAAGCTGAGCGCAAAGCTGAAGAACTGAAACGTGCAGAAGAAATCAAAAAGGCTGAAGAGGCTCAGAAGGCTGCAAAGATAGCTGAGGCTGAACGCCTGAAAAGAGAAGAGGAGAAAAAGAAAGAAGAAGAACTCCGCAATGCGCGCAGACTTGTCAGCGAAGACGAAGCAAAGAAGGCCGCTGAAGCAAAAGCAGCAGCTGTCGATGAGCCGAAGAAGAAGAAACACACCGGATTAAAAGTGTTTGGCGTAATTATTCTTCTGCTCATCATCTTTGCAGGTGTTTGTGTTGCATCCAGTTCATTTACCAGCAATCCAATATACGGAACGCCGACTCTGTCATACACTTCAAACTATTATGTCTGGCTCCAGCAGGGCACTACAACTGTTGCCGGACAGCAGGTTACTGTGCTCGGCGCACCAGATCAGATGATGATTACACTTCCGGGAATGCCTGCACAAAAAATCTCACAGGGTGAAACAGTAAGGACAAATCCGGCAACTATGTCTGTTTCCCTTCTCTGGGGCGCATGGAAAGTAATGGACATCACGTATGCTGCATCATTCAAGTACATGGGTGTTAC
>JAKSRN010000269.1 GCA_024403585.1 Lachnospiraceae bacterium
CATATGGACAGCGAGTTCAAGGTACTGGAGGTATTCTTCCGTGTTCGTGCAGTTCTGGGGGCATGCCATATCTATGTTCGCGATGAGGAAGGCACACAGATCGCAAAATTCTCCCGTGAGCGCGTAGCTCCGGGTGAGATGGAGACCATCAAGATTCCAAAAGTACTGCTTGAAAAAGCAAAAGGTGCGATCACAGTATCTGTTGAAGAGGACCAGGAGGTAACCGAGTAATGACAAATATTATCTGTATCACCTGCCCGAAGGGCTGCCATCTTCAGGTAGACGAGAATAATGACTATGCTGTAACAGGCAACAACTGCCCAAGAGGTGCTGAATATGGAAAGAATGAGCTTCTGCATCCGGTTCGTACCATCACATCAACCGTACGCATCACAGGAGCTGCTATTCCGCGTCTTCCTGTAAAAACAGACAAACCGCTTCCGAAGGAGCATATGTTTGACTGTATGGACCTGATCAACAGTCTGAACATTCAGGCACCTGTTCAGGTCGGTCAGGTTCTGGCAGCGGATCTGTTTGGTACCGGCGTAAATCTGGTATCCGCTAAAACCTTATGACAATCTTACATATATAACTCTATAACCGCCGGATAAGTCGGCTGCATCTTTTTGCTGCAGCCGGCATACCCGGCACTCTTTTCATCCGTTGATAATGCCTCCCCCAGCCGGTGACTCATCAGTCAGAGACAGCATTTTTCCGGAACAAGTAAAAATCTCACATATTTTTTTCTGCCTATTCTCCAAAATAAGCAGTACTTATGTGATATACTATTGTGTATATATGACAAAATGTTATCTTAATTCAAAAAGGAAGGATGTTTAAGTATGGCGGTTTTGGATCAACTTCGTGAATTCTCATTCGCCTCTGTCTGTTTCAGGCTTTTCCTCGCCATGATCTTCGGGGGAATGATCGGTATGGAACGTGCCAAAAAGGGACGGGCTGCAGGCTTTCGTACCTATATGTTTGTATGTATAGGTGCTGCGCTGACTGTACTGCTTAGTCAGTATCAGGCAGAACTCCTGGCAACCAGATGGGCTCCTATCGTGGAGGAGATCGGTGTTCACTCCGATGCTTCCCGTTTCGGAGCACAGGTAATCAACGGTATCGGTTTCCTGGGTGCAGGAACCATAATCACGGTTCGTCAGCAGCAGGTGAAGGGTCTCACCACAGCTGCAGGTCTCTGGGCTTCCGCCTGCATGGGACTTGCCATCGGTGTTGGTTTCTATGAATGTGTTCTTCTTGCATTCATCCTGATCTTCCTCTCCATCGGTGTGTTCCGCCGTCTGGAAGAGCAGTTGGTTGACAACACAGCAGATATCATTCTTTATATGGAGTTCACTTCCCTCAGTAAGATGGGATCTGTGATCGCAAGAATCAAGGAATTAAAGACACAGGTCTACAGTATTGAGATTGACCACGGCAAAAAAAGTGCCGGTCAAAATCCCAGCGCAGTATTTACCCTGCATATGACAGAACGTATGACACATTCCCATTATGTTTACCTTCTCTCCGGACTTGAGGGTGTAAGCATGATCAAAGAAATCTAAAGGAGGACGATACGTATGCTTTCAATTTTCGATTCTTTCAGGGATCTTACGACGGCATCCATCGCCCTTCGTATGGTTCTCGCAGTAATCTGCAGCGGTCTGATCGGCATGGAACGTGAATTCAAAAGACGCCCGGCCGGCTTCCGTACCCATATCCTGATCTGTCTGGGTGCCGCTATGACTACCCTGACCAGTCAGTATCTTTTACTGGTACAGCACTATTACACTGATATCGCACGAATCGGTGCTCAGGTTGTTGCCGGCATCTCCTTCATCGGTGCCGGAACCATTATCGTAACCCGCCAGCAGCGCGTCAAAGGACTGACCACAGCTGCAGGTCTCTGGGCTTCTGCCATTATGGGTCTCGCCTTCGGCGCAGGCTTCATTGAAGGAGGCCTGATCGTTACGGTTATGATTCTCTTTGCCGAGAGATTCTTCTCAAAACTGGAATTCCGGCTTCTGGAGTCTGCACCTGAGGTCACACTTTTTATCGAGTACGCAACCAAACAGGCTCTGGATGATATCCTGATACTTGTTCAGGGAAAGGGCTTAAAGATCATCGATATGCAGGTTACCCGCACTAACACAAACAACAAGAAAAAGGATTCCAGCGTCATTTTCACAGTCCGCCTGGATAAAAAACGCTGCACTGCCGAGCAGCTGATCGAAGACATCTCCAAAACAGAAGGCATTCTTTCTGTTGACGAACTCTAAAAGAGAGGTTGACTGTGAGCACGATCCTGGAAATATAGGAGATTACCATGAATAAACCTTTATTATTTGCCCACCGTGGCTTCTCCGGTAAATATCCGGAAAACAGCCCTCTGGCATTTCAGAAAGTAATAGAAGAGACTACCTGTGATGGCATCGAAAGTGATGTGCACATCACAAAAGACGGACAGCTTGTAATTTTTCATGACGCTTCTGTAGAGCGCACCTCAAACGGTTCCGGTTGGATCAAGGATAAAACTTTTGAAGAGATGCTGCAGCTGGATATCGGAAGCTGGAAGTGTCCGGAATTTGCCGGCCAGCATGTCTGGACCTTTGGTCAGCTGCTGGACTTCTGTAAAGAAACAAAACTGCTCCTCAACCTGGAGCTGAAAAATTACGAAGTATTCTATGAAGGGCTTGAGAAGATGGTCATCGACGAGATCTGTTCCCACCAGATGCAGAATCAGGTTTTCCTGTCCTCCTTTAACCATATCTCCATGCAGGCCTGCAAAGAGATCAATCCGGAGATCAAAACCGGACTTCTCTATGACAAACCTCTTCTGGAGATTGCCCGATATATCGAGCGTTCCAACGCTGACAATATACATCCGCGCTACATGCTGCTGCAGTACCAGCCAGAACTGGTTGACCTGTATCACAGCCATGGCATGAGAGTTAACACCTGGACTGTCAATGATGAAGAGAATATGCGCGATATGATTGAGAGAGGCGTGGATCTGATCATCTCCAACGAGTCAGACCTGCTCTGTAAGGTTGCGGGCGAGATGTGCGATTAACACATGAAACCTGATTAGTGATTACTGATTACAAATCACTGATAAATAATAACGATGCATCACACTACGGATTTTGGTTTAAATTGCTCTGTAGTGCGATGCATCTTTTTCATTTATCCCAATTACCGTAAAGCGGACATTTGCATTCCTCTCTGCTTCATACTCATGAACACACAGCTGCTACGTAGCCTTGTCAGGTTCTGAAGATAATCATTTTCATATCTTTAC
>JAKSRN010000027.1 GCA_024403585.1 Lachnospiraceae bacterium
AGCTTCTTTATTTACAAAGATCTGCCGTATTGATTTCAGTGATTACAGTCTTGCAACACCGGATTTACGAGCTGCCTCAGCTACTGCTGCCGCTACAGTTTTTCCTACACGTGGGTCAAATGCCTTTGGAAGGATGTAGTCATCAGACAGTTCCTCATCAGAGATCAGGCTTGCAATTGCCTCTGCAGCTGCAACTTTCATCTCCTCATTGATGTCTTTTGCACGAACATCAAATGTTCCACGGAAGATTCCAGGGAATGCAAGAACGTTGTTTACCTGGTTTGGATAATCAGAACGTCCTGTAGCGATTACTCTTGCACCAGCCTCTTTTGCATCTTCAGGGAAGATTTCTGGTGTTGGGTTAGCACATGCGAAGATGATTGCATCTTTGTTCATTGTACGAACCATATCTTTTGTCAGAGCGCCAGGAGCGGAAACACCAACAAATACGTCAGCGCCTGCAACAACGTCTGCCAGAGAACCAGCAACGCGATCCAGGTTAGTAACCTCTGCCATCTCCTCTTTGATCCAGTTCAGACCATCACGTCCTTTATAAACAGCACCTTTACGGTCACACATTGTAACGTTCTTAACGCCTGCAGAAAGAAGAAGTTTTGTGATAGATGTTGCAGCAGCACCAGCGCCGTTAACAACAACTTTGATCTCCTCAAGTTTCTTTCCTGTCAGTCTCATAGCATTTTTCAGACCAGCCAGAGTGATAACAGCTGTTCCGTGCTGATCATCGTGGAAGATCGGAATATCACATTTCTCTTTCAGTTTTCTCTCGATCTCGAAGCAACGTGGAGCTGCGATATCCTCGAGGTTTACACCACCGAAGGATCCGGAGATCATGTATACTGTGTTAACGATCTCGTCAACATCTTTGGATTTGATACACAGAGGGAAAGCATCAACATCGCCGAAAGCTTTGAACAGAACGCATTTTCCTTCCATTACAGGCATACCAGCCTCTGGTCCGATGTCACCAAGACCAAGAACTGCTGTACCATCTGTGATAACTGCACACAGGTTGTGACGACGTGTCAGATCATAGCTCTTATCGATGTCTTTCTGGATCTCCAGACATGGCTGTGCAACACCTGGTGTGTATGCCAGAGACAGATCCTCAGAAGACTGTACAGGACATGTAGCTACAACTTCGATTTTACCTTTCCACTCGCCGTGTAATCTTAAAGACTCTTTTGCGTAATCCATAATATTTCATTCTCCTTTATATATGAGTTTTTTCTGTTTATTTAGAACAGATTGGAAGAGTTGCTCCTCCGTATGGCATTGCAATTACTTTTGCATCCGGACCATATTTTGCAACACAGTCATCATAAGCCTTCTGAGCAGATGGCTGTGGATTCATAAAGATACTTCTTACAAAATCATCATCCATCTCAGAAACAAGATCAATGCTTGCATACTCCAGGATCATGGCAATTGCAGCTGCCTTGTGACCGCCAAGCTGGAAATCTTTTCCGATTCGGACAACCATCTCATGAGATGTTTCAGACTTTGTCAGCCACTCTTCAAATTTAGCACTTCCAAGGCCCTCATTGCAAGCACCAACTACAATAATTGTTCCGCCATCTTTAACAGCGTGTTTTGCGTTGTCCAGAGCTTTCTGGGTCTGGTAGAGGTTTGCATCCTTTGGTGCTCCTCCCTGAGAAACAATAACGATGTCTGCTTTCTCAGGAATGTCTTTACGGTACATCTGATCAAGATATTTACATGCCACTCTGTGTGCTTTCACACTGTCACCGGCAGTTGCATAAACGATCTTTTTGTGCTCGTCCAGAACTGCATTCACAATGTAATGGATACCACAGATCTTGCCGGCTTCCTCAATATCCTCACGGATCGGGTTGCCCTCCAGTTTACCTGCACATGCATCATTGGAAACCATCATACGATGATTTACCTGGATTGCTGTAGGTGTGGAAACACCAGGCATGATTGCTTTCGCGCCACCGGAATAACCTGCAAAGTAATGGAACTCAACGTTACCAAGACAGATACGGAAATCTGCTTCTGCAACCACACGGGTAATGTCTACAGGAGTTCCTGCAGCTGTATCGCCCATATGAACACAATCATTCACATCACTGTCTACACATTTCACTTCGTTGTAAACTCTCTCGCCTACCAGATGGATCTTCTCTTCCTCTGTATGTGGTCTATGGGAACCAAGGCCAAATACAACTGTGATATCCTCTTTTGCAACGCCTGCTGCATAGAGCTCATCCAGAACTGACGGGATTACATCGTAGCTAGGAAGCGGTCTGGAGATATCACTTGTAATGATAACGATTTTTTTACCAGGCTCAGCAACCTCTTTTAATCTTGGAGCACCGATCGGATTCTCCAGAGCATACTGAACTGCCTCTGCGCCTCTTCTCTCGTGGTCCATCGGATTAGATACCAGGACGTCGATCACGTTCTCATCCGGAACTTCAACAACCTGTACACCTTTTCCATATCCAAATTCAAGTTTCATAGAATTATTTCCTTATATATTAGAATGTTTTCGCAGCGTGGCGAAGTGCTTTAACAACAGGAAGCTCCTCACCTGTCAGGAAACGGATCAGAGCGCCGCCGCCTGTACAGATATAAGAGATCTTATCTGTTTTGCCGTATTTTGTAGTAGCTGTGATAGAATCACCACCACCAATTACGGTATAAGCCTCTGTATCACCAAGTGCTTCCCAAACCTCTTTTGTACCGTACTCTGTAGGAGCCATCTCGAATACACCCATAGGTCCGTTTACAAATACAGTTTTGGAGTTCATGATGATCTCTTTGTAGAGAGCTGCAGTCTCATGTCCGATATCCATGATACCGATCTCTGCAGGGATCTCACCAACTTTTGCTTCTTTACGCTCATCTCCCTCAAGCCAGCAAACGTCTACAGGAAGAACGATCTTGTCGCCGTATTTAGCCAGAGTCTCTTTAGATTTCTCAATAAAGTGGCCATAGCCGCCCTTGTTGATGAATTTGATGCTGTCCTCACCGATGTTCTCGCCTTTAGCAGCAAGAAGAACCTGTCCAACAACACCGCCGGCGATTACTTTATCAGCACAGCCGTTTCCAAGAACAGTCTCCATCATCAGGAATGCATCAGAAATCTTAGCGCCACCCAGTACGAATGTACATGGACGCTCAGGCTGCTCCATCAGCTCAGAGATTACACAGTACTCTTTCTCGAACAGACGTCCCATGAAGGATGGAAGCACATACTCAAATCCACACAGAGATGGCTGATCACGATGAGCTGCTGCAAATGCATCGCACATATACAGATCTGCCAGAGGTGCCAGTTTCTCTACCATCAGAGTCTTAGCCTGCTCCTCATGTGTAAGCTGCAGCTTCATCTCGAAGAGTGTCTGCTCCTCAGATACGTAACGAACGTTATCCAGAAGAAGGATCTCTCCCTCTTTCAGATCTTTGATCATCTGACGTGCAGTTGGTCCAACAACGTCATCGATCCATTTTACTTCCTGTCCCAGCAGCTCGGAAAGAACCTTTGCGTGTGGTCTGGTGCAGTAGAAGTTTTTATACTCAATATCACTACCCTGATGAGCCATCAGTACCAGTTTCGCACCTTTCTCTACCAGCTCTTTCAGAGTTGGTACACAAGCTTTGATACGAACGATGCTCTTCAGAGTATCTGTCTCTTTGTCAACCGGCTGGTTCATATCCAGACGGCAGAGAATGGTTTTGCCTTTTACATCAAAATCTTCAATCGTTTTAATTCCAAAACGCATAATAATTTAATCTCCTACACGAATGTAATACAGAATTCTACTATACTATAGAATCCATATCAGAAATTATAGAAAAGGCGAGGCTGCCACGCAGCCTCGCCTGACAGGCTTTCACAGCAAATGCCTGAATGTTTTCAGCTAATTATTTGAATCTGCCAATTTTGAGGTATTTGTTAGTCATAGCTGTTCCCTCTTCTCTTGTTGCCTGCATTCCACAAGCAGCACGAACAGCATCCATTGTCTCAGGAATTGTAACAGACTCCTGTGGAATGTTGATTGCGTACATGATGTCGTTTCCAGACTCAACGATGGAATCTTCCCACAGAGCGATCTCGTACATATCACCACGACGGTTTCCAAGGTCACGAGCATATTTGAACATAGAAGCGTTTCCTTTGAATCCCTCATCGATATTTACGACACGGATACGTGGATGTTTCTGGAATGCTTCCAGAGCCATCTCTTTTGTGATTTTCTGTTTTCCTGTTGCAAGAACTGTGATGATATGTCCATGAGTTACAGGTGTATGAACAAGGATACCTGTAGCATTAACATGAGGCATAATTGTCATAAGGTCAACAGCCTGATGTGTAGGAGCTTTGTCCATCATCAGAGCGTTTGTAAGTCCACGATGATAGTCACCTGGATCAGCGTAACGACGGATGATTGTGATAGCTACTTTCTCGATTCCGTAAGCTCTGTCAAGACAGTCAACTGTACGTGTAAGACCTGTAGTATTGCAAGATGTCAGTTTCAGATAGCTCTTGCCAACACCTTTCTCGTAGTTAGCGTATCCATGGAAGAATACCTCAGCTACAGAGTTTTTCTCACCACCCTGGAATACAGCTTTTACTCCAAGTGGAACATAATATTTCTCTTTGTTAGCAGCACCGATTCCTGCTGGAGAAGAGTCAAGCATGATATCTACATTTTTGCAGAGCTCCTCGAATGTACCAGCTACAGGGATTCCAGCAGCCTCAAATTTTGCTGGGTCAGCACCGTCAACAAGATACAGTTTGTACTCAACCCCATTAGCACCGATCATGTCATTCTCTCTCAGAGCTTTCAGGGAAAGTGTAGGAGCCAGATCAGCAATTCCTACTAATTCCATATCTTCGCACTGAGCAACGCCATCTGCAAGACGCATACCGATAGTACCATAACCAGCAACACCTACTCTGATTTTCTTCACTTTGTTTTTCCTCCTTAAAATCCATGAAAAATTGTACTGAATAATAGATTTTAGAACGATGCATTTGCTACGGACTGCAATTCTGAACAAAGGCATCATCAATTTTTATTATATTACTCAATCAAAAAAAGTCAACAACGGAAAACAGTATTTTTCGCATTTTTCAGAAAAAACGAGTAAATATTTTGAATAAATAATAATTTAACAAGTATTATAGTACATTTAATGTATAATTATTTTTTTCACAAACATTTTTGCATTTATCTCTTTCAAAATACGTCATTCAAAATCGGTCATCCACTATCACAAAAATGGATATTCCTGGTCAAAGTCATTCTTTTTTGTAAAGATCAGATATTCGTCTGCTGCTGCTTCACGATAGTCACGAAGGCATGCTTTATCACATCCGCAGATCACCAGGATCCTGTCATACTTCTTCTGAAGATTCACAGTCTCATACTGATGCTCCGGAAACATTGCTCTGTATTTTTTGTAGGCTTCTCCTCTCTCGTAAGTGGGATTACAGCCGCCACAGAATTTTACACCTATTTTCATCGTCTTTTCCTCCCCCCTGTTAAAACCCGATAACCACATAAGCCGGTATATCCTTAACCCGGTACATGGTCAGGCCGACACAAGCTTATTCGGTAACCACTTAATCCAGTACCTTTTTACCTGAAAGAATCGCTTTTGCAAGATCAAGCAGCTCCTGGCTCACTTCTTCCTGCAGTTTTACAGCCTGTACTCCAGGACAGCGTGCCACCAGTTCTTCCTCGATCAGACTTTCCAGCGTATATTTTGCAGAAGGGCATCCGCTGCAGTGTCCGGTGAGTCTGACATATACGATCCCGTCACGGAAGTCAGCCACGGAAACATTGCCCTCATGCTCAGCCAGTTTTGGTCTGACATGTTCGTCCAGTACTTTTTCAATTTTCTGAATCTGATTATCCATTCCATTCCTCTTTCTAGAATTAAGTGCGTCTTCAAAGTGCGTCTTCAACGCACTCCCGCAACCATTGTTTTTAAAACAAAGGGCCGGTCAAATATGACCGACCCTTCTAAACTTATGTATTCTGTTTCAGAATCTGATTATTTGATTCCAGCAAGTTTTTTAGCAAGCTCTTTCTTCATTGGAAGGTTGCCCTGACGAGAGATCATGATTCTCTGAGCCTGTGGAGATCCAGCACCGTGCATAGACTCTGTTCTGTAACCAACAGCAGCTGTACCAAGGCAAAGGTTCTCGATCAGTCTCATAACTTTCATACGATCCTCTGTAGATACGCTGGAGATACCTCTCAGGTATTTCTCTACCCATGGTCCTGTAACTTCGCCCTTAAGGTCAGCCTCAGATGGAGCTGTTACGAAGATACCACCTGCGATATCCTCTGCAAGACGAGCGATCTCATATGGGAAACGAGTTACGTTCTGTTTACATACGTTTGCAAGAAGCAGGTTGATCAGGTAGTTACCGGAAGCTGTTGGAGCACCCTCTGCTGAACATGCAATACCACAGCAGTACAGAGTCTCATTCAGATGCATCATCTCGATGAGTTTATCTTTTACATGAGAAGCTTTAGCTGCGCCGTTGTACTCAGCTGCCAGAGCTGTAGCACCGATCAGGACATCACCAACACCAACTTTACATCCACCGTAGGACTGTCTGTGGTATCCAGCGAAACGCTCAACCAGCATTCCTGCGAAGTCGTACTCACCATTCATGAAGATTCTGTCGTTTGGAACGAATACATGATCAAAGATAACAAGAGCCTCAACTCCGCCGTACTCAGCGTTACCAACGTCAAGAGTTGTGTTCTCAGTTTTTCTTGTATCACAAGACTGACGTCCGATGATCATCAGGATACCCTCTGTATCTGTTGGTACAGCGAAGGATACTGCATAATCTTTATCGTCTGGTCCCATAGCGATTGTAGGCATTACGATAACTTCCTGAGAGTTGATGATACCTGTCTGATGAGCTTTAGCTCCACATACAACGATACCGTCCTCACGTCTCTCAACTACATGCAGGTACAGATCAGGATCAGCCTGAGCGTGTGGTGCAAGTCCACGATCACCCTTAGGATCTGTCATAGCGCCGTCGATTGTGAAGTCGTTCTCACGGCAGTAGTCCAGGAATTTTTTGAAGTTCTCATGATATTTTGTACCATATTTCTGGTCGATCTCATAAGTTGTGCTGTACTCAGCGTTACAAGCGTCCATACCTACACATCTCTGGAAGCAAGCTGCAGTTTTCTGTCCAAGCATTCTCTGCATCTTTACTTTGTTCATAAGATCAGTTGTATGACGATGAATGTTCAGGAAACGGTTGATCTTTGTTCCATCCTCAAGAGTTACAGTCATAAGATCCTCGTACTCTGGATCCTGTGCATAATCATAAGTTGCTCTTACAGAGTTAAGAGATGGTCTCAGAATTGGGTTGTCAACTACGTTGTCAACTTTTTTTCCGAACATATAAACCTGAAGGTTCATTTTGCGCATGCTTTCAATATACTGCTCGCCAGTCATTAATGCCATGATTTTGTTCTCCTTTCAAACATTCGTCTGATTCTATCCTTTTTATACGGAACATGCGGATTTGAGGTTAAAAGTCGCTAAAATCCAATGACCCTATATAGTTCTATTATACTAAAAATCAATGCCATAGCAAGTGATTTTTTGTACTAAATGGCAAAGATTGTCAGAAAAGCAACAATTTTTTCAAGAATTTCTGACATAGACACCATAAAAGGGGCTGCGAATTTCTTCGCAGCCCCTCATCAATCAGGCTTTTTTATCAGAATGTTTCCTTGCAATCTCAAACCAACCATCGATAGTCTGTCGATGGGCCTTCGATCATCCCGGACTATCCTATTATTTTACTTCAATGCCCATAACCTCATCTTTGAAGATTCTCTCATCCATCAGTTTGAGATCCGCAGCGATCTGTGGTTTGAACTCCATCTGATCCAGAACCTGTGTCTGAAGATCGATACCAGGAGCGATCTCGATCAGAGTAACGCCTTCCGGACGAAGCTCGAATACAGCACGCTCTGTTACGTAGAGTACAGGCTGTTTTACTTTGTTTGCATAGTCACCGGAGAATGTGATCTGCTCTACTTTGTTAACGAATTTCTTCTTAGCACCTTCCTGAGTGATTACAAGTTTGCCGTCAACACAAGCTGTCTTCAGACCTTTAGCTGTCATTGTACCACAGTAAACTACCTTCTTAGCGTTCTGTGTGATATCGATGAATCCGCCTGCACCTGCAAGACGAATACCGAATTTAGATACGTTCAGATCTCCGTTAGGAGCTGTCTCTGCCAGTCCAAGGAATGCGATATCAAGTCCGCCGCCCTGATAGAAGTCGAACTGTACGTTGTGAGGGATGATACACTGAGCGTTAGCTGCTGCACCAAACTGAGTTCCGCCGTAAGGTACACCTGCGATAGAACCAGCCTCTACTGTCAGAGTCATCTCATCAGAGATTCCTTCCTCTGCTGCTACGTTAGCGATCTTCTCAGGAGCACCTGTTCCCAGGTTAACGATTGCGTTCTTTGGAAGCTCCATAGCTGCACGACGAGCGATGATCTTCTTAGCATCAAGCGGGATTGGTGGAATTGCATCTACAGGGATTCTGAACTCACCTGTAACTGCTCCATCGTATGGAGTTCCCAGACACTGAAGGTTATCTTCCTCTGTACCAACTACTACACAGTCAACATAGATGCCAGGGATCGCAACAAGCTTAGGATCAAGGGATCCACCCTGAACGATCTTCTCAACCTGAACGATTACTTTACCACCGGAGTTTTTAGCTGCCTGTGCCATTGCAGTTACGTCCAGAGGTCCGATCTCACGATGAACTGTACAGTTACCGTACTCATCACAGTAAGAAGCACGAAGGAATACAACGTTGATTGGGAAAGCTTTGTAGATCAGTCTCTCCTCGCCAAGGATGTTAACAACCTCAACGATATCCTCTGTTGTTTTGCTGTTCAGTTTTCCACCCTCAATACGTGGATCTGCGAATGTGTTCAGACCTACATGAGTGATGGTTCCGATGTTATGAGCAGCGATATCACGATACATATGAGAGATTACACCCTGTGGCAGGTTGTATGCCTCAATTTTATTGTTAAGAGCCAGCTCTCCAAGTCTTGGAGCACGATCCCAGTGACCGCCGATTACTCTCTTAACCATTCCTTCATGACCATAGTGGTCTCCGCCTGTACCATCACGATGTCCCTGGCCAGCTGCGAAGAACAGTGTCAGATCCTTCGGATGTCCTGTCTCCAGGAATCTTTTCTCAATAGCTTTGGAAAGTGTCTCAGGGCATGCACAGCTTACAAATCCACCAGTAGCGATGGTGTCGCCATCCATTACTTTTGCAACAGCTTCTTCAGCAGTAACAATAGCTACTTTCTTCATCTTAAGTTCCTCCTACCAAATAAATCTTCCATATTTCTAAAAATGGCGTTCCCATTTCTATTCAAAATTATCTCTTATGTTCAAAGATTTTCTCTTCTGATTCAAAAATTTCTCTTCAGAAATTTCGCTTCTTCTTAAAATCTTCTCAACGATTATCTCTTATTGCTTGCTCTCCAGATCTTCATAGCATCTGCCTGTTTGATGAGTTCATCTCTGAAATCAGGATGTGCAATATTGATGATTGCTTCTGCTCTCTGCCAGGTACTTAAACCTTTCAGGTTTGCTTTACCGTACTCAGTTACAAGGAAGTGTGTATTCGCTCTTGTATCTGTTACGATGGATCCTGTCTCCAGTGTAGGCAGGATTCTGGACTGAAGCTGTCCGTTTCTGTCCTTGAATGTGGAAGAACAGCAGATAAAGCTCTTACCACCGTTGGACAGGTATGCGCCCATTACGAAATCCAGCTGTCCGCCGGCACCACTGATGTGTTTTACACCTGCAGACTCTGCGTTGACCTGACCAAAGAGGTCAAGGTTTACTGCATTGTTGATGGACATGAAGTTATCGATCTGAGATACAGTTCTTGCATCATTGACCCAGCCAACAGATGCACCGTAAATCTCAGGATTACGATCAATATACTCATACAGCTCAGATGATCCTGCAGCAAATGCAAACACCTGTTTTCCAGGAAGAACTGTTTTCTTACGTCCTGTGATCTTTCCTGCTTTTGCCAGTGCAACATATGCATCCACATACATCTCTGTATGAACACCCAGATCTTTCAGATCAGACTCCGCGATCAGTTTTCCAACTGCGTTTGGCATTCCGCCGATACCCAGCTGCAGACATGCACCGTCAGGGATCTCCTCAAGGATCAGCTCAGCAACTGCACGATCTACCTCTGACATTGGAGCATCTGCTCCGCCCAGAACGCTCATCGGCTCGTTGTTGCCTTCAACGATCATATCAACTTTAGAGATATGAATGCGGCTTGCATCCGGATCTCCGTATACATATGGACAGTTTTTGTTTACTTCCACGATCACGATATCAGCCATATCGCAGATTGCTTTTGAATGGGATGGACATGGTCCGAAGGAGAAATATCCGTGAGCATCCATTGCAGACACGATCATCATAGCGATACGTGGTTTACGTGCGTCATCCATATCATAGTAATATCTTGGAAGCTCAGAGTAACGGATCGGATTGTAGAAAGAAATACCCTTCTGGATCGCTTTTCTCTCCAGTCCGCCCATATGCCAGGAGTCAAAAGTAAAATGCTCTTTTGCATTCTCAACCTTAAAGATCTCCGGCTCTCTTAAAAGAACGCCTCCACGAACCTTTACGTCACAGAGTTCGTCTGCTCTTGCAGCAAGTGCAGCATCCAGTGCCATCGGTGTTGTAGCACACCAGTTATAATCTACCCAGTCACCTGAGTTAACAACTTTCACAGCCTCAGCAGCTGTTGTCAGTTTTTTCTGATATTGCTCTTTAAATGTCATAAGCCCCTCCTTGTAGAGTCACTATTTTCCTTCTTACATCTTGCCACTTATTTAACGAAATTGCAAGTTTTTTGCATGATTCTGTCCATTAATCCACAAGTTTTCCCTTAAAATATCAGACAAAATACACATATGTTTTAGAATTGACGGAACAAAGTGCGTCTACGGCACACTCTCGCGGCCAATATTTATAAAAGACGCCACTTTCCGCTGGATACTTCGTGATGTTCCGCGCGCGAAGCGTAGCGTAGCTGCGCATCCTCCCGGAGGGTTTTGCTTTATAGGAAATTGGAATTTCCTATAAAGCAAAAAGGGTCATCGCCGAAGCGATGACCCTCTGTAATCATTGTAATAACCAAACGGTTCTTCAGAGATTATTTACGAGCGATAGCTTTCTTAGCTGCTGCTACGATATCCTCTGCTAACAGGTTGTACTCTTTCATCAGGAAGTTCTGATCTCCAACCTGTCCGAATCTGTTCTGGATACCAACCATCTCTACCGGGCAAGCTTTGCCTTTAACGATCTCGTTAGCGATTGCAGAACCAAGACCTGTAGCAACCTGATGGTTCTCAGCTGTAACGATAGCGCCACACTCAGCAACTGCTTTAGCGATGCACTCTGTATCAAGTGGTTTCCATGTGAACATATCAATAACGCGAGCGTTGATGCCCTCTGCTGCCAGTGCTTCCTGAGCTTTCAGAGCCTCGTCAACAAGGATACCGGAAGCGATGATAGCTACATCATTACCCTCTTTCAGAGTAACTGCTTTACCGATTTCGAAATCAGATCCGTCAGCGTAAACTGTTGTGAATCCTTTACGGATCAGACGCTGATAAGAAACATTAGGAACATCGTACAGTTTCTTTGTTACAGCGTATGTCTGAGCGTAGTCACATGTATCAACGATTGTAGCGTTAGGAATGTTCATGTAAAGACCACAATCTTCGAATGGCATATGTGTTCCACCGTTGTAAGCTGCTGTTACACCAGGGTCAGATCCAACTACGTGTACAGGAACGAAAGAGTATCCTGCAGCCAGGAAAGCCTGGTCAAATGCACGACGGGAAGAGAAGCATCCGAAAGAATGCATCCATGTGTGGAAACCTGTTGCTGCGATACCTGCTGCAACGCCCATTCCGTTCTGCTCTGCGATACCAGCATTGAAGGTTCTCTCAGGATAAGCTGAAAGAAGTTTCTTTGTGTTGATACATCCCATAAGGTCACAGTCAACGAAAGCAACGTCTTTATGATCAGCCATCAGCTCCAGCATAGCATCTACATAAGCGTCACGGTTTGCTCTTTTATCTTTCTCATGTTTTCCAATTAAAGTAAAACTCATCTTATTATCCTCCCTTGATTACTCAGCTTTAACCGCAGCGAGAGCCTCTTCAGCAGCTTTGATAGCCTCAGCCCACTGATCAGCGTTTGGCTGTGAAGAATGTGCTCCTGAAGGCTCAGCAAATGTAGCACCTTTACCTTTTTTGGTGTTCAGGATAATAGCAGTTGGTTTCTCTTTTGTCTCATATGCA
>JAKSRN010000270.1 GCA_024403585.1 Lachnospiraceae bacterium
AGGAGACGCTGGAGGAGATGAAGGAAGCATTTGCCCTGATCGATTATCTGTTTCCCAATGATGATGAAGCGATGCTTCTGTCTGGAACAGATTGTGTAGAGGCAGCAGCGGAGGCATTTTTTGAGGCAGGCTGCGGTCATGTGATCTTAAAATGCGGTCGCCGGGGATGTTTCATCCGAAGCGAAGAGTATACCGGCTACGTGGAGCCGGAGGAAGTTCTGGTGCCTGTGGATACCACGGGGGCTGGCGACAGTTTTGCGGCAGGTTTTCTGGCTGGTCTTGCAGAAGGCAGGCCATTAGTGGAATGCGCCCGAATGGGCAATGCCTGTGGTGCCAAAGCTGTTCAGGTGGTGGGAGCCACGGAGTGGACTAATCGTGTTGCAATGCTGTAGCAGGTGCCACGGAATGGATAAAAGCAATCCATAGCCTCAGCCGAAAGCCATCGGACGGGCAATTAATAAATAGAAAGAAGTTAACGAAAGATGAAAAAAGTTGAATATTGGGATATCTATGACAAAAACAAACAGCTGACAGGACGCACCATGGAGAGAAATGTCTTCAATCTGAAGGATGATGAATACCATCTGACTGTTCTGGGTGTCATCTCCCGTCCGGACGGCAAATTCCTGATCACAAAACGTGTCATGACCAAGAGATGGGCACCGGGCTGGTGGGAAGTATCCGGTGGCGGTGTTACAGCCGGCGAGACCTCTCGTGAGGCGGTGATCCGTGAGCTGAAAGAGGAGACCGGCCTGGATGTGTCTGGCTGCGAGGATGGATATCGTTTTACTTATCATCGTGAGAATCCGGGTGAGGGTGACAACTACTTTGTGGATGTGTATCGTTTCGTGCTGGATTTTGAGGAGGCAGATGTGCATCCGCAGGAAGCTGAGACAGATGGATTTATGCTTGCAACTCTGGATCAGATCAAGGAGTTTGCAGCACAGGGAATCTTCCTGCATTACGACAGTATCAAGCAGGTCTTTGAAGATTAAATTCGCTTAAAGATGGAGGCATGGGAATCAGATACATGCCTTTTTCAGGGATTCTGATAAGGAGGAAAAAACATGACAGAGCAGGAGTTTCAGGAGAAACTGATGCAGGTGATGACTCTGGCATCCGCCCAGGGAAATCAGATCAGCCGAGAGGCGGTGGAAGAAACATTTGCAGACAGCGAATTCGAAACAGAGCAGCTGAATCTTGTGTATGATTTTCTGCTGGCTAAGGGAATCCGTGTTGCAGGATATGAGAAAGAGCAGGAGGAAGAGAATGTTCTGACTCCTGAGGCAGCAGCCTATCTGCAGGCTTACGAAGAAGAGATTTCTGCACTCAGAGAATATTCAGAGGAAGAGATCGGTCAGCTGATCCTTGCTGTAAGGAGGGGAGAGGACGAGCCGAGAGAACGTCTGGCGGAGGCTTTGATGAGAGAGATCCCGCCTATGGCAAAAAAACTTTTTCATCCGGATGTCCTGATGCCGGATCTGATCCAGGAGGGCAATCTCTTTCTGATCATTGCCATCAACAACCTGATCGGTCGCAGAGAACTGGATGTCCTGGAGGCGAAGGCTGAACTGCTCCGTGCTGCAAGGGAAGGAATGGAAACTCTTTCCGAACAGCTGAAGGATGTAAAACAGCAGAACCGCAGAATGGTAGGAAAAGTAGAAGATCTGAAGGACAATATCACTGTTCTGAAGGATGAGCTGGGTCGTAAGATCTTTCTGGATGAACTGGCGCAGTTTATGGATATCTCTGAGGAAGAGGCGGCTGATATCCTGAAGCTGGCAGGTGAAGATGTTCCGGAGGATGAAGACGGAACACAGGCATAAGAAAGCCAGAACAAGACGGAACACAGGCATAAGAAAGCCAGAACAAGACGGAATGCAGGCATGGGAAAGCCAGAACAAGATGGAATGCAGGCATAGGAAAGTCTGCCTAAGACAGAACACAGGCATAAGACAGAATGCCGGGAGAAGGCAGAAAGCCAGAAATAGACGAATAACAGAGGGGAATCGGTGTGAACACACCGATTCCCTTAATCAATACCCTAAATCCTACTAATTCCCTATGAAAAATATAAAATAATTTTGCCAAAACTATTGACAACAGAAAGGAAGGTGACTATAATCCTATTTAACAGGTAGGAAATACAGGAAATACCTACAAGGTACATAAATACAGAACATGTACGAATAATAAAAATAGAAAGAGGAGACGAACAATGGCAAAGATTTATAGTGGAGCACTGGAACTGGTAGGAAACACACCACTGGTAGAAGTAAAGAATATTGAGAAAAAGTATGATCTGAAAGCAAGACTGCTGGTAAAACTGGAATACCTGAATCCGGCAGGAAGTGCAAAAGACAGAATTGCAAAATATATGATCCAGGATGCTGAGAATGCCGGCTTACTGAAACCGGGAGCAACTATTGTAGAGCCTACTTCCGGTAATACAGGAATCGGACTTGCATCTGCAGCTGCAGCAAAAGGATATAAGCTGATCCTCACTATGCCGGAGACCATGTCTGTTGAGAGAAGAAATATCCTGAAAGCTTACGGTGCCGAGATCGTTCTTACAGAAGGATCAAAGGGTATGACAGGGGCAATCGCAAAAGCAAAAGAGATTGCAGAGAACACAGAGAATGCATTTCTTGCAGGACAGTTTGATAATCCTTCCAATCCAAAGGCACACAGAGAGACAACCGGACCGGAAATCTGGAATGATACAGACGGCGAGGTAGATATCTTTGTAGCAAGCGTCGGAACAGGTGGAACCATTACAGGAACAGGAGAGTATCTGAAGAGCAAAAATCCTGAGATCCAGGTAGTAGCAGTAGAGCCGGCTACTTCTCCGGTACTTTCCGGCGGCAATGCAGGTGCTCATAAGATTCAGGGAATCGGTGCAGGATTTGTTCCGGAAGTACTGAACACAGGCGTATACAATGAAGTGATCACCATCGATAACGAGATCTGCTTTACAACAGCTAAAGAGCTGGCACATCTGGAAGGTGTTCTGGTAGGTATCTCTTCAGGAGCTGCACTGCAGGCAGCAATTCAGGTTGCACAGAGACCTGAGTCAGAAGGAAAAACAGTTGTTGTTCTTCTTCCTGATAGCGGAGACAGATACTATTCCACACCACTTTTTGAAAACTAAAGAGTACAGATGAGCTCCGACACAACACAGGAAAGAGCTCCGACTTAATACAGGAAAGAGAACCGCATATAAGAAGGTTTAGAGATTCGGGCCGTTTCTCCGGAGGCGGCCCATAAAAACACAGATAAACTT
>JAKSRN010000271.1 GCA_024403585.1 Lachnospiraceae bacterium
CTTCAGGTTGTTGGCGCAGGATTTCAGGCATTAACTATAGGGGGAAACGATGCGCAGAATGCAATGGGTATTATCTTTGCGATTCTGGTAGCAGCAGGTCTTACAACGGCAGGTTCTGAGCTGCCGCTCTGGGTTATTATTACATCAGCTGTTGCTATAACTATCGGCATGCTTTCCGGCGGATGGAAGATTATCAAAAATGTAGGTTCAGGCATTACCCGTATTATGCCCTATCAGGGTTTTTCTGCGACAACAACCGGCGGACTTGTTTTGACGCTGATGACTGCATGCGGAATTCCTGTATCAACGACGCACGTTGCAGGAGGGGCTATCATAGGAACCGGTATGACCAGAGGGGCTGGGGGCATTAACTGGAAGACGGTTACTCACATGCTTGTTGCATGGATTATTACAATCCCTTGTGCAGCCATTGTATCATGGGCAGTTTACTTTGTTGCGTCACTGATTTTCGGATTTTAAAAACAGTTGATGGGTTATCTTCTTTATTTTTCTTCAACGATTATATCAGACAGCTTATACTGTTTTGTCGGTTTCTGAATGCCTAATACAGACATCGCCGCAGCAGAAACTTTCTCCCGGTATTCAGGTACTGTATAAACCCCAAGTCTCCACTGCTCTTTTCTCGTCTGGTTCATCAGAGTCAGAAGCGGTACAATATCATCGAACGGAACAAAGTCATGCAGGTTCTGCACTCTCACCTGCATATGCATCTCACGTCTGACCGGCGGAATATCCAGAATCACATATTCTTCTTTGACATTTGCTTTTTCAGCAATCTCTAAACGAATCCGCTCTTTTTCATCCGGACGAAGAGAAACCATGCGTTCCATATAAACCTGATTTCTTCCGACATAGACCGCACGTTTGTAAAGACGTCTCGTTCTGATACGTGAAATAAGTGCCCGTGCTGAATCCGAGTGGGATGTTGCAAGAAGCATAAGAGCTGCCGCATCATCCATCCGCAGAAACGACCTGATGCTTTGCTCGGTAAATACCCGTTTTCCTGCCTGCAAAAACATCTCTTCGGCAATTCTGCTGACATGATGATAATATACCGAAGGTCCCATCAGTGTCCGTGCAATCAGGAGAGATTCTGCTGCAGAAAGCCCATCTTCCCTCAGGAATAACCCCTCATCTGAATCAAGAGACAGAGAATGAATCAGACGGTTTGCATCCAGCGTTCCATACGGAACACCGGTATAGTGAGCATCGCGCAAAAGGTAATCCATCCGGTCAACATCAAGATCTCCGTGAATGATTGATGCAAGGCGGTGAGTTCCGCTGATAATTGCAGCAGCTTCTTTTACATCTGCTCCAAGTTCATCGAAGCAGGGTTTTAAGTCCGCAGAATAGGGAAGAATATTGTCGTGCGAAAAGCTTCCAAACTCCTGTGCAAGCCGCTCGCTTGCATGGGAAAAGGGACCGTGACCAATATCATGAACCAGTGCGGATGCAGTAACAAGAAGACGCTCATCATCTGCAAGGTCAAGCTTCCGGCAGACTTTGTTCGCAAGTGCCATTGTGCCAAGTGAGTGTTCAAACCGTGTATGGTTTGCGCCGGGATAGACAAGATACGCAAATCCAAGCTGCCTGATTGCATGGAGACGCTGCACTAACGCAGTATCTAAGAGGGGAAGGAGAGCATCAGGAACTTCAATATAGCCGTGAACAGGGTCTTTAATTTGTTTTGTCATTTAAATCCACTTCATATCGTGCGAAGAGCCGGCTCTGCCTTCTTTTTCCTCGCGTTTCTTTTGTGCAGCACGGACAGAACCCCAGACATCTTTGGGCGTCTGTCTGTTTCTCTCACGCAGTTTAGGTTCGGTTTCCTTCGGCACGTTAACAGCGGTTATACGTACTGAGTTACCGATTTCTTTCGGTTTTTGTCCTGAGCCTAACCGTACACTGTTTCCGATCTCTTTCGGTTTTTGTCCCGAACCCAACCTCACACTGTTTCCAATTTCTTTCGGCTTCTGTCCCGAGCCCAATCTTACTGCACCCTCCGTCTCTATTGGTCTCTGTCCTGAACCTAATCTCACAGCCCCTTCTGTTTCTTTTGGTTTCTGCCCTGAACCTAATCTCACAGCTCCTTCCGTCTCTTTTGGTTTCTGCCCTGAGCCGAGAGATACCGGACCGTCTGTTTCTTTCGGACGTTTTGCAGAACCTGCGGTCACTCTGTCGTAGCCGTCTTTTGTAATCTTTTTCATACCGAGATCTGCCTGACCTGCAAGCACCATATCCGGCTGTTTATTCCGTTTAGGCAGAGGTATCGAACTGCTGACCTCCTCTTTCTTCTTTTTTGCGCCGCCAAGATGAATCTGCGGGTCGGTTTTCCGCTTCTTTGGTACTTCTTTCATCTTAAGGCTAAGCGGCACTTCATCTGTTACCGGTACAGCTGCAGCAGCTTCCCTGTCTGCAGCGGGTCTTTTTTCCTGAGCGAAGATGGTACTTTCCTCCATCTCAGACAGGTATTCTTTTTTGGGCATGGCAGGCGGTTCTTCTTTCTTGACCATGACAGGTTTTTCTTCAAAAACATCGTCCTCTGCATCATCAGACATCATATCAACTCTCTCATTGGTTGCAAGTTCCCACGTTGTTTCTTCAAAGACATCTTCATCAGAAAGCTTTTCAAGCGGCGCTTTCGGCACTGTCTTTTCCGGCATCGTGTATTCAGGTTCGCTTATTTCAGGGATTCTTGCGAGGGTGGCTGGAGAAAGAGCTGCTGTATCTGTCAGCTCCGTATCTGAACCGACGGAAAACACTTCTCCTTCCTCGAAAATCTCAGCGTCTTCTGCGGAACGAATCTCTGATTTCTTTTCCTCGTTGAAAAGATCATCAGCACTGTGATATTTTTTATCTCTCTCTTCTTCGTAGGAACTGCGGATTTCATTCAGTTCTGCAATTCGCGGAACATTTTCAATACCGGCAAGAACAACAATCACTGCAACATCTCTTGTTGAATGAACCGGATAATCCCCTGCCCGCATCTCAAGACCTTTTATACTCCTGTCAATCCATCTGCGGATAGTCTGGAATCCCTTCATTGAAAGCTCATCAGATGGTCCGGTAATTAAAATCAGAGCTTTATCTGCAGTTGTTAAATCACAGGGAACAGATACTTCTTCATATACTGCACGCTTTGCAAGTTCTGCAATTCTCGCGGTACGCTTCTCTCCTTCTTCCAAGAGGTATTTTTCCATCCTGAACCGGTTGAAAAAGCCGAGTAAATTTCTTGGAATTC
>JAKSRN010000272.1 GCA_024403585.1 Lachnospiraceae bacterium
CGCGCGCCAAGTCTCCGCAGGAGCTCCGACTTGAATTTAACCGAGTATGCACTTATACTATAGTTAGTAATGAAAAAGGCCAGGTATTAGCGTGAAAAACAGAATGGAAGAACTTCTTTCCGGACAGGTGGAACTGAACCGACCGGAACTGATCACCTCTGTTTCTGAGCTGAAGCTCCGGATTCAGGAGGGAAAAAAATACAAAGGCTCTATCAACCTGGGAACGGCTGATGGAAGTAAGATGAAAGGTCTGGTTACGACGGACAGTCACAGGATCCTGCTGGCAAATAACCGCATTTCCGGTGATTCCTGTACCGTCCTTTTTGGCGTGGACACAATCGGACTGAAAGAGGGAGACCTGATCAGGGGATCCATTGTGATCAGCTGCAATCTCGCGGAATGCAGTATTCCTGTGGAAGCTGAGATCGTAGGGGAAACTGTCACCGGTTCTGAAGGCGAGATCCGTACACTGGAAGATTTCTCAAAACTGTGTATGAAGAGCTATAGAGAAGGATTCCGTCTCTTCACCAATTCTTCTTTCGTTCAGCTTCTGAAAGGAAAAAACCGTCCTTATCTGCCTTTATATAAGGGGTTATCCCATAATCCTGTCACGTATCAGCATCTGGAGGAATTCCTCATCTCTACCGGCAGAAAAGAGCCGGTTCAGCTAAGTCTGGACAAGCAGGAAAAAGAGGTCTATCATCTGGAGTCTTCCCAGAAGGATACCCTGTATATTTATAAACATAACTGGGGCTATGCCCGAATTGAAGTGGAAGTAACCGGAGCTTTTCTGCAGGTGGAAAAGAAGGTGGTTACCTCTGAAGACTTCATCGGCAAGGTCTATGGACTGGAATATATTGTAAACCGCGAAAAACTCCATCCGGGACGTAATCAGGGTGTGATCCGCTTGAAGAGTGTTTACCAGGAACTGGAGTTCAAGGTGGAGGCATATGCGGGAAAACCGGCTGTGATCAGTAACCTTACAGCGGGAAGATGTCTGGCTGCCATTGCAAGAGATATGCTGGATCTGCAGCTGCGCAAACTTGACTATCGGAGCTGGCATGAGCATGGGCTGGAGATCATATCTGCATTGAAAGAGGATGAACCGGAGAGCTCTCTGGCAATCCTCTATGATGCCTATCTTAGTTACAGCAGAGATGATATGCAGAGAATGCAGATGCTGCTGGGACTCTTTAAGAAGGGCAGCAGAAGACTGAAGTCAGATGAAGAAGAGATCTGGTATCTTTACCTGTCAAAACTTGCAGGTATCAACCAGAATCAGACAGATGATCTTCTGACCATTCTTCGTCAGAGGCTGGAGCAGACACCGGATCAGTACCTCTATCTCCACCTCCTTCTGCAGGAGGATACTTCCTTTGAGCATATGTCTGCAAGGATCATGTTTGAACTGGAACAGTGCTATGAGAGGGGCTGTAACAGTCCGTTCCTCTATCTGAAGGCATGGAAGATGCTGGATGAGCAGGAAGCACTGCTACGAAGGATCACGCCGTTCTATCTGCAGGTGCTGCGATTTGCGGCTGTACGAAACAAGCTGTCTGAATCCCTCTACAGGAGAATGGCCTTCTTAAGCGGCAGTATGAGAGAGTTCTCGCAGCCTGTATATGAGCTTCTGGCAACCGGCTACAAGAAGTTCCAGTGTGTGGACATTCTGGAAGCAATCTGTAAGCTGATCATGAAAGGTCAGGCTTACAAGAAAGAATATTTTGTGTGGTATTCACTGGCTGTACAGAAAGAACTGCGCATCACACGTCTCTATGAGTACTATATGGAGACCATTCCGGAAGAACTTGCGGAACAGATTCCGCGGCAGATCCGGATGTATTTTGCCTATAACAATACACTGGGAGAGAAGAAGAGAGCACTTCTCTATTCCAGTGTGCTTGAAAATAAAGAGAATGACCGTGCCTGCTATCTCAATTACCAGGCGACGATCAAAAAATTCACCCTGGCGGCACTGAAAAAGGGCCGCATCTCAGAGGTATACGCCAAGCTGTATCAGGCTATGCTGGAGCGGCCTTCTGACAGGGAGGTGGCAGAAGATCTTGCGAAGATCCTCTTCTGCCACCGGGTAGAAGTCAGCAATCCTTCCATTCGAAACGTGGTTGTCTGCCACTATGCACTGAAGGATGAGCGGATCTACCCATGCAGGGATGGTGTTGCCTATGTGGATCTTTTCAGTGAGGATGCCTGCATTCTCTTTGAGGACGAAAAGAAACGCCGTTTCAGTGCAACGGTTGCCCATACCTGCAAACCGATGATGACTGTGAAGGACATCGCCCGCAATTGTATCAGCCTTGGTGTGGAGGATACCGGTCTGGAGCTCTACTGCTGTAAAGAGAAGGGCTGGAAGATGGATGTCAACAGCCGGACACTGGACTGCTATCAAAAAGCAGAAGCAAATCCGGATTTTTCAGAAGTCTACCGCAAAAAACTGCGGGAGAAACTGCTGGAATACTATATGAAGAATCTTGGAGATGAGCGTCTGCTCATATCCGTGCTGACCGGAGATATGCGGGAGTATGCCCTGGTGGATAAGGTAAGTACCGCGATCCTGATGATTGAAAGCGGTCTCTATGACAGAGCATTTGCCCTGGTGTCTGAATTTGGATATGAGAAGATCCCGGATAGTCTCATGCTTCGGCTGGCAAGCCGCATGATCCTGAAGATGGAATTTGCCGATGATGAAGAGCTGCTTTGTCTGGCAGAATATGTATTCCGTCAGGGAAAATATGATGAGATCATTCTGACCTATCTGCTGGAACACAGCATGGGATCCATGGATTATCTCTGTGGATTGTGGAAGAGAGTGAAGGGCTTCCGTCTGGAGTCCCTGAAACTGGAAAAGAGGATCCTGATGCTGGCAGTACTGACCGGGAAGATGCCTTCTGATGCAGGCCGTATCCTGGAAAGCTATATACTGAATCAGGGACAGGAAAGTGTGATCACCGCATTCCTGACCTGGTCTGCAGGCAGCTGGTTTTACAGGGGTATTCCTGTTTCGGAGCTTATCTTCCTCTACCTGGAGAAACTGGTAGGAAGAAACTGGGAATTAAATCTGATGTGCCGCCTGGCACTTTTAAAATGCTATGCCGGAATGGATGGGCTGAACCGGGAACAGGAAGAGGAAGCACAGAAGATCCTTGCGGAATGTGCGGAAGAAAAACTGACCTTTGCGTTTTTCAAAGATCTTCCTCCGAAGCTGATC
>JAKSRN010000273.1 GCA_024403585.1 Lachnospiraceae bacterium
TGAGGGGAATCGAACCCCTGTCCGAAAGCCCGTCCATCCAGGCATCTCCCATCACAGTCGGTCTTTTGACATTCCCTCTATCGTACGCCGGCCAACAGGCTTACGACTTCAGTAGCTTCATAAAATCTTTTCGCTCCGCAAAGCTTAGGAGAAAAAGTGCCCCGCTAAGGTCGATGCCGGATGAATCCGCCGCGGGTTACGGAAGTCCGACAGGTTGCCAATTAGGCAGCCAGTGCTAAATTATCGTTAGCGTTTAATTTTAAAGTCCCAGGTTTTTTCGTGGTCCCGGAGTCCACGGATGGCTTCCCAAACTTCAAAACCCCCGTCGAAACCAGTACAAGCCCATGTTTCATGAGGTATTGGCCTGATCTTTTGTGCGGTCCTTGATGCACCATGATCAGTTTAAAGACAACTGAAAGAACAGCTTTCGACCAAAGAAACTGCTCTTCAGTTCGTCTATAACTATAACAGATTCAGCATAAACGGTCAACCCGCAGGGGGGTAAACCTGTAGTTTAATAGAAATCTTGTCTTTTATAAAGCAAAGCTTGAACGAAGAAGCAAAGTATAACCATGCTCCCGTCCCAAGCATCAGAAGCGCTGCTTGAATTCGCGCTCAGATTCACGCTTCATGTCTTTTTTCTGAATATCTGCTCGTTTATCGTAGAGTTTTTTACCTTTTGCAAGGCCTACTTCTACTTTGATCAAAGACTTATTGAAATACACCTGCAGTGGAACCAGTGTATAACCCTTCTCTGCAATCTTCTGCTGCAGTTTCAGGATCTCGTTCTTATGCATCAGCAGTTTCTTTACACGAAGGGGATCTCTGTTGAAGATATTTCCTTTCTCATATGGGCTGATATGCATGCCATAGATAAAGATCTCGCCTCTCTCAATCTTGATAAATGACTCTTTGATGGAGCACTTACCCATACGGAGGGATTTTACCTCTGTTCCATGCAGCTCAATGCCTGCTTCGTATTTCTCTTCAATAAAATAGTCATGATAAGCCTTTTTGTTGTTGGCGATCAGACGGCTGTCTTTTTCTTTCTTTCCCAAAATATCTCTCCTGACTCTTATCCGAATGAATCAATATGTATTATCTTTTTAACACATTGAAATCGATGGTTTTTGAAACCAGATCCACATCTGCCACACGCACTCTGACTTTCTCGCCCAGCGTATAACGTTTCTTAGTCATCTCACCGATCAGACAGTAGTGCGCCTCATCGAATACATAATAATCATCTCTCAGAGATGTCATATGCACCAGACCTTCAATGGTGTTCGGAAGTTCTACATAGAAGCCCCATCCGGAAACTCCGGAGATCACACCTTCGAAGTCTTCGCCCAGATGACGGAGCATATACTCTGCCATCTTCAGCTTATCGGTCTCTCGCTCGATTTCATCTGCTCTTCTTTCCAGCATGGAAGTCTTCTCTCCCACACCTTCCAGAATACTCTTATACCATGCTATTTTATCATCATTCAGCCTTCCTCGCAAATCATCTTTGATAATTCGATGAATCTGAAGATCCGGATAACGTCGGATCGGAGATGTAAAATGGCAATAATATTTTGCTGCCAGTCCAAAATGACCTACACATTCCGGATTGTACTTCGCCTGTTTCATGGAACGAAGCAACAGACGGCTGATCATTGCTTCTGCCTGTGTTCCTTCAATCTGTCCCTGGATCTTCTGAATCTCTTTCGGAGTGATCTCCTGCTTGCTCTTCTCCACATCCAGACCTAAAGAGCGGATCACTGACAGAGTAGATTCCATCTTATCGGAATCCGGATTCTCGTGGATTCGGTACAGGAAAGGAAGCTTTCTTGTACAATACTCTTTGGCCACTGTCTCGTTAGCGCTGAGCATAAAGTCCTCAATCAGACGGGTTGCATCATTGGCCTCGTGTGGCACAACATCGATTGGCTGGCCATGCTCATTCAGAAGAATTTTGCTCTCAGGGAAGTTAAAATCAACAGCTCCGCGTTTATTTCTTCTTTCACGAATAATTTTAGACAGCTTACCCATCTCCAGGAACATCGGCACCAGCTCTCTGTACTCATCTGCAGTCTCGCAATCTGGGTTCTGGAGAATTTCATTTACCGCTGTATATGTCATTCGTCGATCCACATGAATCACACTCTCACAGATCTTGTGGGAAATGATTTCTCCGGAAGCATTTAACGTCATCAGGCAGGACAGAGCCAGTCGATCTTCTCCTGCATTCAGGGAACAGATTCCGTTGGAAAGACGTTTTGGCAGCATTGGCACCACTCGGTCTACCAGATAAACAGATGTGCCTCGTTTCAGTGCTTCTTTATCCAGCGCACTGCCACCCTGTACGTAATTACTTACATCTGCAATATGAACACCCAGATGATAGAAGTCGCCTTCTTTTGCTAGGGATACTGCATCATCCAGATCCTTTGCGTCTTCGCCATCGATGGTAACCATCTGCACATTACGAAGATCTGTACGACCTGAATAATCCCCTTCGATCACGTGATCCGGACAGCGGTCTGCCTGGGCCTGTACCTTGTCAGGAAATTCCATCGGAATGTCATAGCTTCTGGCAATGGAGAGAACATCCATGCCGGTGTCGCCGGCATTTCCAAGAATCTCGGTGATCTCGCCTTCAGGACTTCTGCGGCGGTCACCGTAATCTTTGATCCTGGCAACTACCTTCTGGCCGGTTTTGGCATCCATGGTTTTCTCTTTCGGAATAAAGAGATCTTTGGAAATCTTTCCATTGTCGGAGATTACAAAGCCAAAAGTGTTGCTGCGCTGGAAGGTTCCGACGATCTGGGTAATCTCATGCTCCAGTACTTTGACGATCTGTCCTTCCTGGCGTTTTCCCATGCTGGTCTTCAGAAGCACTACCTCGACCTTATCTTTGTGAAATGCTGACCCCGTATACTCCTCCGGAATATAGATGTCCTGCATATCCTCCACACCGTCCAGCACTACAAAGCCAAAGCCTTTGGCGTTGCCGATGAAGGTACCGGTAAAGAGTCTGTTTTCTTTCTTCAGTTTCTTTTTATCTTTTATGTTTGTGTTGATCTCCTCTGGTCTGCGGCGGGCTGAAGCTTTCTTTCCATGGGCTTTTTTTCCTGCCGCTTTTGCAGAGAATTTCTTTGTTTTCTTCTTTTCTTCGATTTTCTTTCTACTCATTCTTCTCCTATGTTGTTGTATCTCA
>JAKSRN010000274.1 GCA_024403585.1 Lachnospiraceae bacterium
GGCATGGTCTCAAGACCGGCAAGCATAGAAGCATGATGTCTTCTGTGACCTGCTACCAGCTCATAACCGCCTTCTTCTATGGGTCTGGCGATTGCCGGAGAAAGAACTCCAAACTGTGCGATACTTTCTACGGTACGCAGCATGGATTCATCCTCGATTACCTTGAAGGGATGATTCTTAAAGGGATGGAGTTCATCAAGCGGGATTTGCTGGATTTTCTCCAGTTTGGCATCCTGACGGTCCTCCTCAGTGGAGAAGATATCATCATAACTCTGCAAGCTGACTTTTACGCCTTTTTTCGGCATTATGCATGACCTCCTTCGCTAATACTTTATAAGCATCTGCCACCTTACCTTTCGGGTCATGGTCAAAGATACTTTTTCCTTCGGAACTGATTTCAGCAGCCCGGATGGAACGGGGGATATCTGTCTTGAAGACCTTAATCTTCCCGCCATATGTCTCACGGATCAGATTGCTGATATCTTTTCCGTAATTGGTTCTGGAATCCACCATGGTAAGAAGGATTCCTTCAATCCTGAGCTTCGGATTGATCTGCCTCTTCACCTTGTTGATGGTTTTAAGCAGCTGCTCAAGACCTTTTGCAGAAAGGTATGTCGCCTGAACCGGTACCAGTACCTGGTCTGCTGTAGCCAGAGCATTTACTGTGAGCATGCCAAGGGACGGCATGCAGTCGATGAGGATGAAATCATAATCCTTTCGCACAGTCTCCATGTACTGCTTGAGGATATTTTCCCTGCTCATTGCATTTACCAGAGAGACCTCCATACCACTAAGCTCGATATTGGCAGGAAGCAGGTCAACTCCTTCCTCGTGGTTGAGAATTCCTTCCCCGGCAATGAGCATTTCATCGTTCATCATCTTAGCCATAACGGTTGCTACCGTTGTGCTGATATCATCCGGTCTTTGCCAGCCAAGGGCAATGGTCAGGCTAGCCTGCGGATCCATGTCTACCAGAAGGACTTTCTTACCTTCCCTGGCAAGTCCAATACCCAGATTTTCACAGGTAGTGGTCTTGCCGGTTCCTCCCTTCTGGTTCACAACTGCAATGATCGTTGATTTACTTGCCATTTGTCATTACCTCAGCCTTCTTCGCGAGTACTTCCTTACGGTCTGCTACATCTTCCTTCTCGATCTGGATCACACCACCAGATGTTGTGGTCTGCACGCCGTAATCAACGGCTGTGTTCTTAGACTTCTCAGTATTTGCCATGTTCTCACCTTCTTTCTCAGATAAATCCATTTGCCATATCGTGATTGACCAGGGCACGGTAGTAGGGGCCAATCGTGGACGGCGCATTATAGAGTGTTGTTAAAAGATACTGCCTGATATTGCGAACGTAGGTCACGTTCTGGCTAAGGCACTGCAGGACATATCGAATATGCTCACTATCAAGCTTCATGAACTTGCTCTTCACCACAGCAATCGGCTTATCCTCTCCGGCAATGCGGATCGTTTTCCTTGTGCTGCAGCAAGTCTCAACCAGGAGATCAAGGATTCCATCAAGGGTATCCCTTTCGGATGGATGGTCAAACTTCAGAGTCTCCAGAGACAGATTCTCAAGAAAATACTGGCGGTAAGCCTCATACTCGTCGTGATTAAGGTCTGTCTGGTGGTATGCCATATCAGAATTTCCCTTACCCTGTGGATTCATCCCATCGTATCCATCAATCCTATGCTCAGGCTCCTTGACAGAGTTCCCATCACCGGAAGGATAAGATAAGATAGGATCAGTATTACTCATATCAGTCTTGGTAATATTAGTATTAGTTCCGTGTCCTTTTGACACCTCCAGAGCTTCTTCCACGACACCTACAGACGTGTCCTTTTGACACCTCTGGGCGTTTCCTTCTGACATTTCTGCACATCTCTTTCCTACGGAAGGGTAGTTATCCACAATTTCTGTGCCGTCAGTGTTAATATCGCTGCAAAGGAAGAAATTCTTGACATAGAGAAGATTGGGTTTTCCCAGACCCTGGCGTTTCTTCTCAACCAGGTGTATCTTTTTTTCAAGCTCTGACAAAAGGGAAACAGCCTTCTTGTTTCCGCAGTTCATTTCTTGCATGATCTGCTCGATGGTGAAGATGATGTAGACGTGGTTGTTCTCATCCACCCATCCGTTTTTCAGAGACAGGGATACTCGATCCAGCAGGATACCGTAAAGCAGCTTGGCCTCCATGGTTATTCCACGGAACTGCTTATCGGTGATTAACATTTTCGGGATACGGTAGTAGGCATATTGCTCAGCATCGCCCGGTGTGAAATATTGATATGTCATAAGTGTTAATTCCCCTTTCCTGTAAGTGCGATCAGTTCCTGACGCAGAGGATGCACACGGAAGATTTGGCGGTCTAATCCGTATCTGCATCTGGTATAGAGACATTTTCGGAACCGGAACTTCGGCTGGTAGAATTCGCACTTCTTACAGCACTTCGGTTCCCTTTTGTCTCTTGCGTATCCAGGCACTCGTTTCATCATCTTTTCAAGATGTCTGAGATTATCTCTCTGGCTCATGCTCTTACTCCTTTCTGCTGAATCCGGAGCATACGGTAACAGATTCCCACACAAGGTCTCTGCCTGCCGAATTCACAGCCTTCGCAAGGATTCGGCTCTTTAGGCGGTGCTTCCAGAAGGTAGTAGCAGTTATCAAGGCCGCCTAAATAGCATTTCTTTTTCGTCTGTTTCCAGAAATGACAGTCGCGGCATTCGGCTGGCTTTTCCCTGGCATATCTAGGACCTGCACCAGCAGGCACATTTTTCTTGCTCATATAAACCTCCGGTTTGTGGAAATAAAAAAACACGCTTCGTTAATGCCCCGAAGGGTAATAACAAAACGTGTAAATGTAATATGCTATATGAATCTGAATTTGCTTTTATCTGCAAAAATCTCACAAAACCCGGAACATCTCCTTTTTTTCTTTGCAAATTTGGCGAACCCCTAATTTCGGAGTTTTGCAAAAATGCTGATTTGCTTTGCAAAAATGGGTCATTTTGCAAAGAATCTTTGCATGCAAAGAAATGTCTGTGTTCCTCGTTCAAGGCTTCCGCTTGATCATTGAAAACCTCTGAATTGTTTGTGATTTTGACACAAAAATAGGCAGAATCCAGATATTATCTGAAATTCTGCCATATTGAGCCCGTATCTACGCGGATTCGAACCGCGGGCCTACTGCTTAGGAG
>JAKSRN010000275.1 GCA_024403585.1 Lachnospiraceae bacterium
ATTCTGCGTTCAGCTGAAGCTTCTCCTCTTCGGTTTTGTCTAAGTTCTGATTCATTGTGTGGTTCTCCAATCTATTCAATATCCTAGAGCAGGGCTTTTGAGATTTTCTTGCTTTAATTCTGCGCGATCTCCAAATGCAGAGCTCAGGATTTTTTTGCCTTATTCTGCTCGCTATCCAGGTGCAATGCTCTCAGGACGCTTCTGGATTTTCTTGCTCATTCTACTCGATATCCATGTGCAATGCTCTCAGGATTCTCGCCTTCTCCTCCGGCAGCGGTGCCTGGATTGTCTTTCCTGACAGTGCCTCCAACGGAGCCCCTAACTTCGGAAATACCACCTCATACGCATGCAAAAACTGGTATCTCAATCCATGCTCCTTCCGGAACACCTCATTCACCCTCTTATTTCCATACTTCCCATCCCCCACAATCGGATGCCCCGTAAAGGAAAGATGGCTTCGGATCTGATGGGTTCGTCCGGTGATCAGCTCCACCTTCAGAAGCGTATAGCCGCCGGCACATTTCAGCGGTTCATACGCCGTCTCTATATAGGAAGAATCAGGCACTTCATGCTCCGTAACAGTCACTGTATTGGTGGCTGCATCCTTCTTGAGATAGCCCTTAATCTTCTGTTTTTTCTTCATCTCTCCCTTCACCAGAGCGAGATAATATTTCTCCATGCTGCGGTCCTGGAACATGGCATAGAGAGCCCTGGCTGCGGCATTGTTCTTACCGGCCAGAACCAGTCCGCTGGTATTGCGGTCCAGTCGGTTGCATACACCCGGATGGAAAGTGCGATAGCCCTCTTCATCCAGTGCCTTTGTTGCAAACAGGTAGCCTGTGAGGTACTCACACAGGGAAAGGTCCGATTCCTCAGCCTTCTGCGACAGCATGCCCACCGGTTTATTGATGCCGAGGATCTGTTCATCCTCATAGACCACTGTTTTCGGATCCAGGGACGGATAGCTGCTCTTTTTCTCCACTATAGTCTGTCCCATAAACTTCTGCAAGGTTTCATCCGCAAAAAAGAGTTTCACGGAATCCTCCGTCTGAAGAAGTTCGCTGCCGGTGCATTTTTTCCCGTTCAGCACAATGTTCTTTTTACGCATCATTTTATACAGGAAACTTTTGCCTGCTTCGGGAAGGTAGCGGACCAGAAACTTGTCCAGTCTCTGTCCTGCTTCCTTCTCTGTAATTCTGATTTCTTTCATAGTCGTCTCACTTATAATGAAATAGCCATCATCAGATGACGGACAACCTCATTGCGGTTCAGCTCCGGATATTTATCATAAGGTTTAAAATGCTCATTGGCCGCCGCCTCGAACTCTTCCTTACGCTCCTTCAACGTGTCCACCCTCTCCAGAAATGCCTTCTTCTGATCAAAGATCTTCACATCTGAACGATACCCGTTATTCGCCAGGATATCCTGGACATGTTTCTGCATCTCTTTCAGCTCGTAATTCTCTTTCTTCTCATGAGTATAGCAAGCCACATGATCTCCGCAGATGGCGGTTGCATCCAGAAAGAGGTTTTTCTCGTAGGTGGTCAGATACAGCTCATAGGCCATAGTCAGATTACCTGCTCTCTCGGAAATCTCCTTGTAAAGAGCCTCGTCCATTGGTTTTCTCATCCACATCATGATCATACTGGTGATGGACATGCAGGCCGGGATACATCCCACGATTGCAACCAGAGTGTAGATACTCTTACGGTCTCCGTGGTTGAGGATCATGCCTGCGATGAAGAAGGCCAGTGGCAGAGCCAATGCCAGGAGAGAACGCAGAAGACGGACGGTCTTCTGGCTCTTGATATAACCATAGTTTCCTTTTTTTACTCTTTTCATTGTTAACGTCCTTTTTTGCCAGAGTTGGATCTGGATTTGTTGTTGCGGGAGTTTGTGTTGGTTTTGTTTTTACCGGAGTTGCTTCCGGATCTGTTGTTACTGGAGTTGCTTCCGGATCTGCTATTGCCGGAGTTGCTTCCGGATCTGCTATTGCCGGAGTTGCTTCCGGATTTGCTGTTGCCGAAGTTGCTTCCGGATTTGCTGTTGCCGAGGTTGTGGGATTTCGGTGAGCCATTTCCTGCTGCATTCCTTCCGGAAATGCTTTTACCTGCTACCGTCTTGCCTGCTGCATTTTTACTGGTTGCATTCTTTCCAGCTACATTCTTACCTGCAACATTCTTTCCGGTTGCATTCTTTCCTGCTGCATTCTTTCCAGTATTACCCTTAGCAGCATTCTGGCCCTTCGCTCCCGTCTGCTCTTCCGGTTTTCTTGGCCGGATTAAGCATCGCGGACCAAATCCGATCAGGTCTTCTCTGTGACACAGCAGCAATGCTTCCTTCACCAGATCATAGTTCTGTGGAACTCTGTACTGGATCAGCGCCCTCTGCATCGCCTTCTCCTTCACACCCTTCGGCACATGCACCGTCTCCCCTGTCACAGGATGCTTGCCTGTATAGAAGATACAGGTTGAGATGGTGGATGGGGTCGGATAGAAATCCTGTGCCTGCTCCGGAATAAAGCCCATATCGCGAATGTACTCTGCCAGCTTGATGGCATCCTCCAGGGAACTTCCCGGATGGGATGACATGAAGTAAGGCAGGCAGTACTGCTCTTTTCCTGCTTTCTTGTTGGCTTCGTCAAACTTTTTGAGGAAGCGCTCGTAAACCTGGTGGGACGGCTTGCCCATCATACGCAGCACACGCTCGGATACATGCTCCGGTGCCACACGAAGCTGGCCGCTGATGTGATGCTCCACCAGTTCCTTCATAAATGTCGGGTCCTTCTCATCTGCCACATAGTCAAAGCGGATTCCCGAACGGATGAAGACACGCTTCACCCCTGGTACCTTTCGCAGGCTGCGAAGGATACTTACATATTTTGTATGGTCTACCTTGCAGTTCTTGCAGCGCTCCGGGAAGAGACACTGTCTGTGACTGCAGGCGCCCTTAGTCATCTGTTTGCTGCAGGCCGGTGCGGTAAAGTCTGCTGTCGGGCCACCTACATCATGGATGTTGCCCTTGAAAAGCGGATCCTTCACCATCTCCTTAGCCTCTCGGATCAGGGATTCCTCACTTCTTGCCTGCACGATCCTTCCCTCATGGAAGGTCAGCGCACAGAAGTTACAGGCACCATAACAGCCCCTGTTACTGGTCAGTGAGAACCGAATCTCTGAAAATGCCGGAATTCCCCCCATGG
>JAKSRN010000276.1 GCA_024403585.1 Lachnospiraceae bacterium
TTAATTAAGCAAGTTTGCTTTTAGCAAGCTCAGCCAGTGTTGCAAATCCCTCTTTGTCATTGATTGCCATGTCAGACAGAACTTTACGGTTCAGATCTACGTTAGCAAGTTTCAGACCATACATAAATTTGCTGTAGGAAAGACCATTCAGTCTTGCAGCAGCGTTGATACGAGCGATCCACAGCTGACGGAACTGACGTTTTTTCTGTCTTCTTCCAGCGTAGGAGCTTGTCAGTGCACGCATAACGGACTGTTTTGCTACTCTGTACTGTTTGCTTCTTGCGCCTCTGTAGCCTTTAGCCAGTTTTAATACTTTGTTATGTTTTTTCTTAGCGTTTAAGCCGCCTTTAATTCTTGCCATCTCTATTAATCCTCCTTAACCAATTATAAATAAGGTAAAATCTTCTTCATGTTCTTTACGTTTGTGCAGTCAACCTCGATCTGTTTTCTCAGATTACGTTTTCTTTTGGCTGTCTTCTTGGTAAGGATATGTCTTTTGTAAGCTTTATTTCTTACTAATTTACCGGATCCGGTAACTTTAAAACGTTTTGCAGCAGCTCTGCTTGTTTTCATCTTTGGCATTGTCTGTTTCCTCCTTAATTGTCATCAATTACGTTTTTCAGCTAAAAACATGGTCATGCTTCTGCCTTCTACCTTTGGTGCTTTCTCAACCACCGCGATATCAGACAGCTGCGCTGCAAACTCATCAAGAATGTGTTTGCTGCTGTTCATATGGGCCATCTCACGTCCGCGGAAGCGAAGTGTGATCTTGACCTTGTTTCCCTTCTCAAGGAATTTTCTTGCAGCTCCTACTTTAGTGTTTAAATCATTGGTGTCAATGTTAGGAGAGAGTCGAACTTCCTTGATCTCAATTGTCTTCTGTTTCTTACGGGCATCCTTCTCTTTTCTTGCCTGCTCGTATTTGAACTTGCCATAGTCCACGATCTTACATACCGGTGGCTTAGCCTGAGGAGCGATCTTAACCAGATCCATTCCTGCCTCCTGCGCCTTCATGTATGCATCTCTGGCGGACATGATACCCAACTGTTCTCCGTTTTCACTGATCAGACGCACTTCCTTGTCGCGAATCTGCTCATTAATCATTAAATCGCTAATTGTAGTATACCTCCATCCGAATTCACAGTTGCATTCGTCTTATCCGCAAAAAAATAGCGGATAGTAAGACTATCCACATTTGTACACAGAAAAAGAATGCCAGCTGCATCAGGAATCTCTTTCCATACATATTAACCCAAGTCGCATTCATTACGCTAAGGTGAGAGTGGATACTCTTCTTTCATTTCATACTCGCATATAATACCATCAGTCTACCCGACTGTCAAGCACAATTCACCACATTTTTCAGGGATAAATTGTATCTATTTAAGTACTCAGCATCAGGGAAAATGCCGGCTGCGCAGAGGCATTTTCCAGCCTCTGCCACCAGCTTGTTGTTTCTTTATTTCTGAGTTACAACCTCACGGATCTCTTTAGTACGGATCTCCTTGCAGATTGCATCAATAAATGTCTCGAGTGGCTGTACGCCCTCTTTACCTGCATAGCGGCTCTCTACAGAAACTGTTCCGTCAGCCTCCTCCTGAGCACCAACTACCAGCCAGTATGGGATACGTTTCAGACGTGTCTCACGGATCTTGAAGCCGAGCTTCTCGCTTCTTCCGTCTACTGTACAGTCGATTCCGTTCTTAGCAAGCTCTTTGCGAACTTTCTCAGCGTAGTCCATGTATTTCTCAGAGATTGGAAGTACACGAACCTGCTCAGGACACAGCCATGTTGGGAATTTTCCTGCATATTTCTCGATCAGCCATGCCAGTGTTCTCTCGTAGCATCCCAGAGATGTTCTGTGGATGATGTAAGGACGAACCTTGTCACCGTTCTGGTCGATATAGTACATATCAAATTTATCAGCGATCGCGCAATCCAGCTGGATTGTGATCATGGTATCCTCTTTGCCGTATACGTTCTTAGCCTGGATATCTACTTTTGGTCCGTAGAATGCAGCCTCACCGTCAGCCTCAACGAATGGTACGTTGTTTCTTGTCAGGATCTCACGAAGAACGCCCTGTGTACTCTCCCAGTAAGCCTCGTCACCAAGGTATTTCTCAGTGTTTGCCGGATCCCATTTGGACAGACGGTAGGTAACGTCTTTCTCAAGACCCAGAGTCTTCAGAACGTACATAGCCAGCTCCAGACAGTTCTGCAGCTCTTCCTCAGCCTGATCAGGACGGATTACGTTGTGTCCCTCAGAGATGGTGAACTGACGTACACGGGTCAGACCATGCATCTCACCGGAGTCCTCATTTCTGAAAAGAGTGGAAGTCTCACCCATTCTGTATGGAAGATCACGGTAGGATTTCTGAGAGTTTTTGTATACATAGTACTGGAATGGGCAGGTCATTGGACGAAGTGCCATGCACTCTTTATCCTCAGGATCGCCCAGAACGAACATTCCGTCCAGGTAGTGATCCCAGTGTCCGGAGATCTTGTAGAGGTCGGATTTTGCCATCAGAGGAGTTTTTGTACGAACATAGCCCCACTCTTTGTCCTCCAGATCCTCGATCCATCTCTGCAGCTTCATCACCATCTTTGTACCGTTTGGCAACATCAGTGGCAGACCCTGTCCGATTACATCAACAGTTGTGAAGAGCTCCATCTCACGGCCCAGTTTGTTATGATCACGCATCTTGATGTCCTCAAGGTGCTCCATATAGGCAGCCAGATCCTCTTTATTTGCAAATGCCGTCGCATAGATTCTCTGCAGTCTTGCTTTTTTCTCATCGCCTCTCCAGTACGCCATGGAAGAGGAAAGGATCTTATAAGCTTTGATATTCTTTGTGCTCTGCATGTGAGGTCCTGCGCAGAGATCCACAAATCCACCCTGATCATAGAAGGAGATCTGTGCATCCTCAGGAAGATCCTGGATCAGCTCAACTTTGAATGGCTCACCCTTCTCCTCCATCATCTTGATTGCCTCTTCTCTTGGCAGAGTGTAGCAGGTCAGTTTGTTTCCTTTTTTGATGATCTTCTTCATCTCTTTCTCGATGTTGTCAAGGTCATCTCTTGAGAATGGTGCATCTACCTCGAAATCATAGTAGAAGCCTTCTTCGATTGCAGGTCCGATTGCAAGCTTAGCACTTGGGAACAGGTTTTTAACTGCCTCAGCCATAACATGAGAACA
>JAKSRN010000277.1 GCA_024403585.1 Lachnospiraceae bacterium
CAATCCATCGCATCAACACAAACTGTTTATCATCTATTAATGAGAAATATAGTACATGCGTGAAGACAACATTCGACGGAACACACTGCACCGCATCAGAAGATGCAGCAGTACTCTATGAACAAAACGGCTACGGCAGATTAGAACGTGACGGAAGACTCCGTCTCGAACCCTGCGAAGCACTCTATCTGGAAGCACGCGGCAAAATCGAACTTGAAGGAAACACCTTCAACACACTCCTTGCCGAGTGTACCAAAGACCCGTCGTTTTTACGAAACTTCATCGTCTACAGAGACATCAGAGAACGCGGCTATGTAATAACCGTAGGGCGTGCAGACAAAAAACAAAACGCTGCAGGCAATACTGCATTTTTCCGCATCTTCCCCCGCGGACAGCGTCCGGGAAAAGGAAACTCACGGTTTCTCCTCAGAGTATTATCAGAACGCGACCTCATAGATTTCTCTATCCTCATACGTGATGCAAAAACCGCAGCAAACATGCGAAAACAGCTTGTGCTTGCCGTCCTCGACGACGAACACGAACTCACCTACTACGAAGTGCGTCTTCCCGTTTTAACACCACGGAAAACTCAGGAAATAACTCCCGGAATCAAAGCACATCTGACCGGCGTTCCTGCCTTCGTAGAAGGTGACAGAATCTGCGACCTGCAGAAAAACTGGTTCGGCACCATGATGGATTTAAGCAGACTTTACTTATCGCCGCTTGAAACCGCATGGCTATTGCGTGAAGGATATCTCACACTCGATGCAGACCTTACCGCAGATGAGTATGAGACGCTTGGAAAAGAGTCAGATGCAGAGTTTTCCTTGAAACTGAAACTCTTCACCTACTTCAAGTCACTCGGATTCTATCCGCGTTCCGGCTACAAGTACGGACATCATTTCCGTGTCTATACCGAAGAAGATAACCACTCCGAGATGCTTGCGCACGCAGTTTCCGCAGGAACAGTTTCTTCCATGCAGGAGATTTCCCGTTCCGTGCGGCTTGCACACAGCGTGAAAAAACGGATTCTCTTCATGAGCATCACAGACGATGAAATAATTCCAATCGAATTTGCACGAATCAAAATGTAAAGGATAAACTATGGCAGAAGATATTAACCCGTGGTCAAGCACGCCGAAAGTCAGCATCGAAAAACTGATTGAAAACTTCGGCATCGACCACTTTGAACCGCAGAAGGCACGTTTTTCCGATGCGCCGGTATTTATGCGGAGAAACATTGTTCAGGGGCATCGCGGCTACGACCAGATTGCAGATGCCATCATCGGGAAAAAACCGTTCCATGTCTTAACCGGCTTTATGCCCTCAGGACACCCTCACTTAGGACACCTGATGGTAATGAAAGAGGTAGTCTGGCATATCAAACACGGCGGAGACGGATTTATCTCTATCGCAGACCGCGAAGCTCATGCAGTCCGCGGACTCTCCTGGGAAAAATGCGATGAATATGCACGTGAATACATCTCATGCCTGTATGCCATGGGATTTGAAGGTGAAATCTACGCTCAGCGGAAAAACAACGCACTAAAAGACCTCGCCTTCGAAGCTGCGTGCAAAATAAACTTCTCAAACCTCTCGGCAATCTACGGGTTTGGACCTGAGACCGAACTGGCACATGCCGTAAGTGTATCTATGCAGGTCGCAGACATTCTCTATCCGCAGCTTGCAGCAGGGATAGCGCCCACCGTTGTTCCGGTCGGAATCGATCAGGACCCGCACATCAGACTGACACGTGATGTAGCAAACGCACTTCGTCTCTTCTTAGTCGAAGACCGCGGAACACATATCAGCATCCGGGCAAAAACCGCATCAGCAGAAGCCATAGCTGCTGTTGCAAAAGCATTTCCGGGAGCGAAAAAATACGAAGGACATATCGACCTTCCGGCCGGATACAATGCAGCCGAAGTTGACGGAATTGTCCGCGGTATCGAACAGCAGTTCGGCGGATTCGGATTTATGCTTCCTTCATCTACGTATCACAGTTTCCTGATGGGATTCCAGGGCGGAAAAATGTCTTCATCCGTTCCGGACAGTCTTATCTGGTTTGATGATGCAGATCAAGATGTCAAAAAGAAAATAATGGGAGCAGTTACCGGCGGACGCCAGACTCTTGAAGAACAGAAGAAGTTCGGAGGAGAGCCTGATAAATGTGCCATCTACCAGTTAAATAAATTCCATATGCAGGAAGATGATACTGAACTGAAGATGATGTGCGAAGCATGCAAAGCCGGGGAACTCATGTGCGGAACCTGTAAGAAAGAGACTTTAGAAAGAGTCCGTGCTTTTCTTGCCGACTTTAAGGAAAAGCGTGATGAAGTTGCCCATAAAGTTGCGGAGTGGTAAATACAATGGAATTAACAATCAATGAAAAACGTGTTCTTGCTGCATTAGCAGACCTGAACTCCTGTACCGACAAAGAACTTGCAGAAAAACTGAATACAACACCTGAGTCTGCTGTACAGTGGGCACACCTCTGTGCCGACCGCGGACTTGTCATTGTTGAAAAAAGAATTTCACTATCTGCAAAACTGACTGAAGAAGGTAAGAAGTACGCAGAAGAAGGCGGACTTCCGGAACGTCAGATTGTCAACAAATTAAAGGAACTCAAAGAAAGCATCACCATGAAGGACTTAAGCCGCGACAGCTTATCAAAGATAGCTATCGGATGGCTGAGAAAGAAAAACTGGATAACAATTGATGGCGGAAAAGTAATCATCAACACTGAAGCAATCAAAAATAAAGGAGATGATGAAAAAGCTCTGGAAAATCTGATGCCCGAATCCGAAGGCTGCAAAGCACTGGTAAAACGCGGTCTGGCACTCATTGATGAGCACATTTCATGGAAGATTACCATCACTGAGGAAGGAAAAGAGATTGCAGCAGCAGGTCTTGACCTCAGAGAAGAAGCAGGAACCTTAACCCGCGAACAGATTATCTCCGGCGAATGGAAGAACTTAAACTTACGGAAATACGACATCACAAAACTTCCGAAACGTATCTATGCAGGAAGAGTTCACCCCAACCAGCAGATTTTAGATGAGATTCGCTCACTCCTTTTCGAGATGGGTTTTACCGAGTTCCACGGCTCAATAGTGCAAAACTCCTTCTGGAACTTTGATGCTCTCTATCAGCCGCAGGACCATCCGGCGCGTGAGATGCAGGA
>JAKSRN010000278.1 GCA_024403585.1 Lachnospiraceae bacterium
GTAGGTCCTGGTGCGCTGGTAGCAGCTGCATTCATCGGACCTGGTACCGTAACTTCCTGCTCTATTTCTGGAGCAACTTACGGTTACACACTGCTGTGGGCAATGCTGCTCTCAGTAATTTCAGTTATCATCATGCAGTCCATGGCTGCAAGACTTGGTATCGTAACAGGCAAAGGCCTTGGACAGGCTCTGCGTATGAAATTTACAAATGCAGGTGCTCGTACACTGATCGCAATCCTTGTTATCGCTGCTGTATTCATTGGAAACATTGCATACGAGACAGGTAACATCACAGGAGCAAGAATGGGTGTTTCTGCTGCATTCCCTGCACTGGCTACACCAGCTGGCAGTACAGCAATTGCTCTGATCATCGGTATCGTTGTATTTGTTCTTCTGTTCATCGGAAAAACAGGTCTGATCGAGAAGATCATGACTGCTCTGGTAGTAATCATGGGTGTTATCTTCCTGATCTGTGCATTCGTTGCTGGTCCAGACTGGGGCGGCGTATTCAGTGGTCTCTTCGGATTTAAAGCTCCTGATGGATCAAGCTGGATGACAATCGCAGCTCTGATGGGAACAACAGTAGTTCCTTACAACATTTATCTTCATGCTTCATCCGCAGCTAAAAAATGGACTGGCGGAGCAGCAGCTGAGGATGTAGATGATGCACTTGCAAACTCCAGATTCGATACAGCAATCTCTATCGGTCTTGGCGGAATCATCTCTATGGCAATCATCGTTTGTGCGGCTGCAACAATCAACGGCTCAGGCGTTGAGATCAAGAGTGGTGGAGAGATGGCAACAGCTCTGACTCCTCTTCTTGGAAGCTGGGCAACTATCTTCTTTGGTATTGGTCTGTTCGCAGCAGGTATCACTTCTACTCTGACAGCACCTCTGGCAGCTGCTTATGCTTGTACTGGTATCCTTGGTTGGGATGAGAACCTGAAGAGCTTTAAGTTTAAAATCTTCTGGATCATCGTTGTTGCAATCGGTCTGATCGCAACACTGACTCTGGGTGCATCTCCAACACAGATCATCCTGTTTGCTCAGGCAGCTAATGCATTCCTTCTTCCTATCACAGGAATTCTTCTTTTCATCGTTGCTAACGACAAGAAGATCATGAAGGGCAAAGAGAACAAGATGTGGTTCAACGTTCTTGTAATCATCGTTATCGCTGTATTCCTGTTCATCGCAGCAAGAAACATGAGCGCATTTATCACAAGCGCATCTGCACTGATCAAAGGTTGATGCGAGTTATAGAAACCAGAAGCCGGTGATCAAGTGGATACTTACGATCCAATCCTGCTTGTGGATTCGATAATGTCAAGAATCGGGCTGTCGAAGCAGAAGTCTTTCGACAGCTCGTTTTTTACTTATGCGAAGGCAACGAGCTAAGTAGATGCTCGCATGAAATTGGCAACTGGTTGCGAACGAGCGAAACTTGCATAACAAGTTTCGTTAAAGTAAAGACACTGAAAATAAGGAGTTGATTATATGGATTACAGAATTCTGACTGCGGGCGATTCTGCTGTTTCTATTGAATTTGGAAACAGTATCGATCCTCTGATCTGTACAACAGCACGTGCAGCCCGTATGAAAATCGAAGGTGCCCGGATCAAGGGCATTACAGAACTGATCCAGACCTATTGCTGTGTTATGGTACAGTATGATCCAAGAGTGATTCTATATGATGATCTATGTGAAAAGCTGCACAGTCTGATGGCAGATGTGGATCTGAGTGCCGTAGCAGGAGAGAAGGTGATCATGGAGATCCCTGTATGTTATGGCGGTGAATACGGTCCGGATATGGAAAATGTCTGCTCCCATACAGGTCTGTCTGAAGCGGACGTGATCCGTCTTCACAGCGAGCCGGACTACCAGATCTATATGATGGGCTTTCTTCCCGGATTTGTATATCTTGGTGGTATGAATGAGGTCCTGGAGACACCCCGTCTCAAATCTCCTCGTGAGAAGCTGGATGCAGGTGCTGTAGGAATTGCCGGAAAACAGACCGGTATGTATCCGATGGAATCCCCAGGTGGATGGCAGATCATCGGAAGAACACCATTGAAACTGTATGATCCGGACAGAGAGACACCGATTCTGTATGAATCCGGTGAATATCTGAAATTTGTTCCGATCAGTGAAGAAAAATACAATGAGATCAAGAAACTTGTAGACCTGAATGAGTATGTATATGAAAAACGTAAGGAGGGCTAAGCATGGGAATTAAATTTGTTTTTGCCGGTCCTCGTACCACCATTCAGGACAAAGGAAGAATGGGCTTCCAGACCACCGGATTTGCGCCTTCCGGTTTCATGGACCGTGTAGCAGCACGAAGAGCAAACATCATTGTCAATAACAGTGAGAATGATGCCATCATCGAATTCTGTCTGGTAGGTCCAACAATGCTCTTCACCACACCTGCAAATATCTGCGTTTCCGGCGGTGACTTTAAGATCAAGATCGGAGCCACTCTCTATGATGCTGATACAGCGGTTCATGTGAATGCAGGAGATACAGCAAGTATCATGACCGGAAATGTAGGTACCTATGGCTGTATTGCAGTCGGTGGCGGTCTTGCCATTCCAGAGATCATGGGAAGCCGCAGTACCAATCTTCGCTGTAAGATTGGTGGTTTTGAAGGACGTCAGTTAATGAATGGCGATGAGATCCAGCTCCGTAATCCAAAATATGCTGCTCAGAATTTATCCAGAAGAAGACTTCCGGAGAGAAAACTGGCTGCTATGGATGAAGTGCTGACGGTACGTGTAATACCAGGTCCGCAGGAAGAGGCATTTACAGAGGCTGGAATCGAGACTTTCTATAACAGTGAATATACCGTTTCCAATCTGAGTGACCGTATGGGCTTCCGTCTGGATGGTCCTGTGGTGGAGACAAAGAACGGAAGTGATATAATATCTGACGGTATTGTTCTTGGCAGTGTTCAGATTGCCGGTAACGGTAACCCCATCGTTATGATGGCTGACCGTCAGACAACCGGTGGCTATGCGAAGATCGCTACTGTGATCCATATCGATATTCCGCAGTTTGCACAGCTTCGTCCAAGTCAGAAGGTTCGCTTCCAGGCCATTACCGTTCAGGAAGCACAGAAGCTTTACAGAGAATTTTATGAGGACTGGAAGGTGCTTAAGAGAAGCATGATTGGTCCG
>JAKSRN010000279.1 GCA_024403585.1 Lachnospiraceae bacterium
GTGATGGATCCGTAAGTCCACTCATCGCCCTGGATATCAAGGATCACATCAATCTTTCCATCATTTTCCTTTTCATCAGCGATGGTTAACTCTGCTTTCAGAGGAACATCCATGGAGAAGGTCTGTTTACCGATCAGGATATATTTTCCTTTGCTATCGGTACCATATACATGAACCTGATACTGTCCCAGTGTTTTATGTCTTCTGATATCGATCGTTGCGTCCATTGTATCAATGCTTCCTGGTCCAACTGATGATTTACCGTTTGCCTTCAGATCATACCATACCAGATCATCCTGTCCGTTCTTCTCTGACCAGACAGCTGCCGTTACTTTTGTCAGTGCAAGAGGTGTTTTCAGTCCGGTAAGAGTAATCGGATAGCTGACACCATTCTCGGAGGTACCAACGTTGACGGACTCACTTGTCAGTTCCGATGTGAAGCTTGCTTTTCCAAGGAATACCAGTTTTGTTCCTACGCGGCCATATACATGACACTGGTAAGTTCCGAGTCCCAGATGATCTTTGATATTTCCGGTAACTGACCAGGTTCCTGGAGTTGTTTTGGAAGCCTCATACCACTTGATATCCACCTGTCTTGGATCACTCCAGGTTGGAACTACTACAGATGTAATGTTTCCGATATCTGCCTTTGGATGACTGATGGAAACAGTAAAGGATCCTGTAGTCTCATCATAATCAAGAGAGATATCGTTATAGTCATACTCCGGATGCTCTACATTGTATTCTGTTTTACCAAGCAGATACATCTTTCCGTTTTTATCATGAGCATAAGCATGAGAAATGAAGGTTCCAAAATGCTTATAGTCTTCCGCATCAATGGTAACAGTTGCTGTAGCTGTTGCTGCGTCATAGGATGCCTGCTCCCATCTGAGGTCATCCTGTCCGCCTTCTGCTGACCAGGTAGGTACTTCTACCTTTTTAACACCACCAGGAATTCCAATGTTGGAAACATTTACAGTAATGGAGGTTCCATTCACTGTAGCTTCCACATGAGCTTCCGGTTTTTCAAATGTCACCTGCTCGCTACCTGCAAATGTCTGCAGTCCGTACTTATTGGTTCCGTAAACATGGATGATATAGGTTCCGTAATTATTTTTATGTTTTGTGATACTCATATCCACGGTCCATGTAGTATCATCAATTTTTTGAGCCGGATACCAAACCAAATCCGTCTGTTTCGGATCACTCCAGACCGGAACCACAATTTTTCTGATATCATCATCGCATGTTACATCAGAAAGGACGATCTTACAGGTTCCGTTATTGTTATCCATGTTTTCAACTGAGATCTTTCCTACGGAAACCGGCTGGGTTGTAGAAAGATCAATATCAGGAACAACGAAAAAGCTTGCTGTTTTAATGCAGAAGTTCTCGTTGAACTGCGTATTTTTCTTGTACAGATGTGCTACAAAATCTCCCTTATGTTTAAAATCAGAGATTCTGAGGGTTCCTGTATAACTTGTATCATACTGTCTGTTCAGTGTGATCCATCTCAGGTCATCCTGTCCCCCCTCTGCAGACCATACTGCAAGATTATAAGATGTAAAACGATAAGTCTGAGCACCTGCTAAACGAATATCGAATACGGTACCGTCTCCGTTGCGATCAGTAAAGGTAAGCTCGGAAAGATTCTCTTTATTATAATCCACAACAACGTGATTTGCTTTATCGTTGGAATATCCACTGTAGTTCTGTGGTGCCGGAACTGCATCTCTTCCCACATAGCGTTTCAGAGTATAACCGGAATTGATCAGAGCCTGTACACGGGAAGGAGTATAAAGAATACTTCTTGCCTTAGGCGGAGTCTGCTCAGTAACCTCAACAGCAACCAGCTTGCCTGCTGCGTCATACTGCATATCCGTGATCAGCTCAATATGTGCACCCGAAAAGTTAAAGCAATCACCAATCTCTGCATTGTAAATGCTGTTTCCCGGAACATTCACAAACATTCCTGATGAACCAAAGCCCCAGGTAGTCATTCTGGAGATGCCATAACAGTAAGAAGCCATGGCGGAGCAGTCATTAGCATAATAGGTGGAATCCATATTTCCGTTACGTCCACGGGCTGAATAAAGCGGGCTTCCGCCATTTCTTACAGCAGAGAGAAAATCCTCATACGATACACTCTGAGGAACCCATACGCCGCTGGACACCTGCTGTCCATATGGAATCGCATTGTAAGTATTTCCTGCATAGTACACAGTCAGAGGATCTGTTGGATCATTGAAACCATTAACATTTCTGACTGGTGTCCATCTGATATCAACGTTCTGTCTTGCACGGGCAACAATGTTCTTTACACCGGCAGAGGTAGATGCTGCCATCATAGGTCCTTCCAGGATAACCTCAACGAATGGCATATAGTCTTCAATACCATATCCATCTACCAGAGGAAACATATCCTGATCCCATTCAGGCCAGAAGATGTAGAAATAATCATCTGTAGTATCAAATTCTTTTTCTGATACCCATGTAACAGGAATCTCTACTGCCTCACTGCTATTGTTCAGATAAACAAAGAATGTTTCAGGCATCTTCTCTTTCAGTTCTTCATAGGTACATTTCGTTTCCAGATCGATGGTCATCTCCTCACGGGTCATCATCTGAAAACCGGTTACAGTACCAGGATCAGGAAGAACAATATCTTTTTTCTTATCCTTATCCTTTTCCTCAGAATCTACTTCCTTCTCCTCTTCTGCTTCTTCAGTAGTCTCCACATCTGTGCCGTTCTCTGAATCCTCGGTTGTCTCATCACCGACAATCACTTCAGTTTCAGCAGAATCCACGGATTCTTCAGGACCGGAGATATCATCAGATGAAATCTCTTCTGTGATCTGAGTTTCCTGACTTGCTGAATCCGGTTCAGCCAGAACGGTAGCCGGCATCAAACCGACTGTGAGGACAAAAGAAAGAAAGCCAGCAAGAATTCTTTTTTTCATAACTCTTTTCCTCCTTAAAAAACATTTGCTGATAGCATATTTAATGTGCAGGCAGTGCACCTGCACGATCAATACTTTGGCGTAACGCCATAAACATTCTATACAGGATAACAACCCATATATAATAAAAATAACGCAAATCCCCCACTTTTTCCATAATAATTGGGAATTTGCGTCATTTTTTATGG
>JAKSRN010000028.1 GCA_024403585.1 Lachnospiraceae bacterium
AGCAGGCTGCAACGCTCTGACCGTATTTCTTGGAAACTTCGGACCGGAGACACCGGAGACTCTGATCGCTAAATACTTCCACGGCCCTGTTATGTACGTAGCAGCTGCTGAGGGAGACGGCGACATGATCAACGGACGTGGCGATGCTTACTGCGGTATGCTGAACTGCTCTTACAACCTGGGCATGCGTCATCTGAAAGGTTATATTCCGGAGTATCCGGTAGGAACAGCTGCAGAGATCGCAGATATGATCGAAGAGTTTATTCCAATCGCACGTACCATTATCGGTCTCAAAGGCCTGAAGATCATTACCTTCGGACCAAGACCACAGGATTTCTTCGCTTGTAACGCACCGATCAAAGGCCTCTATGAGCTGGGCGTTGAGATCGAGGAGAACTCAGAGCTTGACCTTCTTGTTGCTTACAAAGAGCATGAGAATGATCCACGTATTCCGGAAGTATGTGAGGATATGGCAAAAGAGATGGGTGAGGGATGCTACTATCCTGAGCTGTCTGCACGTATGGCACAGTTTGAGCTGACCCTGCTTGACTGGGCAGAAGCACATAAGGGAGCAAAAAAATACGTTGCATTCGCAGACAAATGCTGGCCTGCATTCCCAAGCCAGTTCGGTTTCGAGCCATGCTATGTTAACTCCCGTCTGGCATCCAGAGGAATCCCTGTATCCTGTGAGGTAGATATCTACGGCGCTCTGTCCGAGTATATTGGAATGTGCGTATCCGGCGATACAGTTACTCTCCTTGATATCAACAACTCTGTACCAAAATATATCTACGATGAAGATATCGCAGGTAAATACGATTATAAACTGACTGATACATTCATGGGCTTCCATTGCGGAAATACACCGGAGTGCAAGATGTGTGCAGACCGTGCTGTTAAATATCAGCTGATCCAGCATCGTCTTCTTGAGCCGGAAGGATCCGAGCCGGACTTCACAAGAGGAACTCTTGAGGGAGATATCGCAGCATCTGATATCACCTTCTACCGTCTGCAGTGTGACTCCAACGGTGACCTTCGTTCCTACATCGCAGAGGGCGAGATCCTGGATGTACCTACACGTTCCTTCGGCGGAATCGGTATCTTTGCAATCAATGAGATGGGACGTTTCTACCGTCACGTACTGATCCAGAAGGGCTATCCACATCACGGAGCAGTTGCTTTCTCACATGTTGGAAAGAAACTCTTCGAGGTATTCAAATATCTGGGAATCAAAGATATCGCTTATAATCAGCCAAAGAGCCTGCCATACCCAACAGAGAATCCCTGGGCATAAGATCCGGATTCTGTGATAAGGAATTAAATAGTAACACGTTCAAATATAACTAACTGATGATCAGAAAAGAGCAGGCATGAGTACTATGAAAAAATTGGGATTCAGGGAAAAGATGACTGCAGCAATCCTTCTCGTTGCAGCTCTTGGCATTCTACTTGTATCCGGAGTCAATTATCTGGAGAGCAAAAGGCAGATCACGCAGAGTTATGTTAGTTATATCGATAACAAGGCCTCTGTGCAGCTTCAGAAATTTGAAAAGTCGATGCAGGAGGCCTATTTAAATATTACGGAAATCAGCTGTTCCGGTGAATTGAAAAAGACGATCCGGGAATATGTTTCCGGTGATGGAGATTTTGAAGCCGGACAAAAAGTATCAGATACATTAAGAAAAAAACTGACAAGCAAACAATATGATAATGCTTTGTATCTGTATATCCCCAAAACTTCAGAGATGTTCTCAACCCAGGATTATTATGACCGGCAGGTAATGGACCGGTCGAATATCCTGATCTGGAGGAGAAAACAGGATGAACCATTTGTACCTCTGTTTTTTATGAATTATTTTACAGGTTCGGCAGAATACGTTTTGGCTTACGCGGATGAGATCATCTATGATGATGAGGGGAATAAAGGATATCTTTGCATGACCTTGAATGAGCGGCAGATCTTTTATGATCTGATTGCGCCCTTGAATAATAATGAGAATGGTGAAACATATCGACTGATCACGCCGAGGGGGCTGATTGCTTCCTCAGAAGAGACAGGACAGCTGGGCTGCATGATGAAAGACAGAAGCTGTTTCGGTGATTATGAGATGCAGGCTGTTGTGAATGAGAATAATCTTCTTGCCTGCAGTGTAAGATCGAATTTTACGGGCTATTATTTTTATTGTGAGAGCAGCATGCAGAATCCGAAAGCTGCTTTGAATAGCAGATTAAAGCTTGTATTCAGCGTTCTTCTTCTGGCGGTACTGGTGATCATAGCCATCTCAACAAGTATCTCGGAATACATGTACGGACCGATCGGCGCCCTGGCAAAAACCATGAAAAAGATTCAGGGAGGAAATTTTGCTGCCCGTGTAGACGAGAAAGATATGAATGATGAGTTTCTTCTTCTGGGAAGAGGCTTTAACAATATGATGGATCACATGGATGATCTGATGGACAATATTGTCCAGGAAAGAACGGAGAAGAGAGAGGCGGAGATCAATGCGCTTCAGTATCAGATTCGTCCGCATTTTATGTACAATACACTGAATTCCATTCGTTTTGCGGCACAGCTGCAGCGGAATCAGAAGCTGGCAGATCTTCTGGGGGATTTTATAGGCCTTTTGGAAGCCAGTATTCAGCGTAAGGGTGCATTTATCACTGTAAAAGAGGAGATTGATCTTGTTAAAAGCTTTATTGATCTGCAGGCTTTCCGGTATTTCGACTGCTTTGAGACGGAGTACCATATCGATCCGGAGGCGGAAGGCTGTTATGTTCCCTGCCTGCTGATGCAGCCTATGGTTGAAAATGCAGTTTTTCACGGGATTGATACAACAAAAAATGACAACCTGATTTCCATTGATGTCTGGCTGGAGGAGGACCACCTGCGTTTGTCTATTCGGGATAACGGGGGAGGCTTTGAAGAGCAGAGTCTTTGGGAAGACGGCAGGGATAAGAGAAGGCTGACAGGAATCGGTCTGAATAATGTAAAAGAAAGACTGGCCCTGTATTATGGAGAAAAGGCATATTTTGTAATTCACTCTGAGATTGGTAAAGGTACAACCGTGGAGTTTACACTTCCGAAAAGTACGGATCCCGAAGAGTACAGCATTAAAAAGGAAGGTGAAAAGATATGAGAAGAAGGGTTTGTCTGTCGATCCTGCTTATAGCAGCATTCCTTTTCAGTGCTTGCGGTCCTGTAACCTACTCTTCTCATCGTACAGCAGCTTCTTATAAGATTGGTGTTGTGGTGAAAGCAATCAACAGCCCCTACTGGCTGGATCTTCAGAACGGAATGACCCAGGCCGCAGAGGATTTTGATGTAGATCTGAAATTCCTTTATCCTTCAGGGGAAAGGGAGACAGAAGAACAGTCAAAGATAATCGATAATCTTCTGGATAGCGATGTGGATGCACTTCTGGTATCTCCCTGTGACTGTACCAATACCAAGTGGATGCTGGAAAAAGCACAGGAGAAGGGAATCCTGCTTTTGAATGTGGATGATCATGCTGTGGATATTGATGTCCCTTACATTGGATCCAATCACTTTAAGATGGGCATTGATGCGGCTGAGTATTTTTCAAAGCTCCTGCCGAAAGGGGGGAATATCTGCATGTTGCTTGGTCCCAGCAACCAGATGAGCACCCAGGAGCGCTCTATGGGTATTCGAAATTATCTGGAAAAACCGCTGGTGGTGGGAGAGGTTGTGTTTACGTCGATGAATCAGAAGAGTGCTTATGATGCAATCATGGAGTCAGAGGAAAAGATTGATGGGGTGTTCTGCCATAATGTAGTGTTGGCACAGGGAGCCATCCTTGCCCTGGAAAAAAGAGGATGGGATGCAAAAGTGATCGCAGTGGATACCGAAGATGACGGGAAACTGGTAATGAAACGAGGAAAAGTGGATGCGATCATTATGCAGGATGGGTATGCCATCGGATATGAGGCAATAAAAGCTGCTGTAAACGGATTGACCACCGGGGAACCGGTGGATGACATCAAATTCGATAGTCAGTTATTGAAGAATGAATAATGGAAGGAGGATGAGAGATGAACCGTATATTGATCGTAGATGATGATACGATTGTCAGACTTTATCTGACGGAAATTGTGAACTGGGAATCTTATGACCTGGAAGTGGTTGGCTCAGCAAGAAACGGCGAAGAAGCATTGGAAATGGTTCACAATCTGGATCCGGATATTGTTCTGACTGATATTGAGATGCCGAAGATGAATGGCATTCAGCTGATCAATCAGCTCAGGGAAGAAGGTTATGATGGTCTCATCAATGTTTTAAGCTGTTATGATGATTTTGAACTGGTAAAAAGTGCCATGCAGGAAGGGGCAGATGACTATCTGCTGAAAAATAATCTGAATGATCATTCCATCAATGATTTTATAACAAAGATCAAGGAGCGTCTGGCCCACAGGCAGAGGCAGTCTGCCCACAGAAATTCCCTGCAGAATCTGGCTGCGAAGGGTCTGAAGGTGATGCGGAGTGAAATCCTTGCAGATATTATGAGGGGAGAATTGACAGGAAAAAGGCTGGAAGAACAGCTGAAGCATGCAGAAATACGCGGGAAATACCAGAGAATCATCACTGTATTCATTCGTCCGTTGGGTGCGGATCAGTTGCAGATGGATGGACTGATGAACCTGTGTGAACAGCGTATGAGCAATGAAAAAGCAGAGATGCTGCATGCAGGAGAGGGAACACTGGCTCTTTTGATCGATCTGTCAGATGAGCCTTCTGAAAGAAAGGGGCTGGAGCTCAGCAACCGCTTACAGACCATGATCCAGAAACTGACGGTACAGTATCTGAATCTGCAGGTTGCACTTGGGTCCAGCGCGATCTGTGATGGAAAGAATGCGATCGCTCTGTCCCTGCAGCAGGCAGACAGAACCATTCGTAACTGCTTTTTTGGTCCTGGACGCTGGCGATACGGATTCGATCCGGCTGTGTCTTCGGATCTTCCGATCCAGGCAGTTGACTTTTTGCGGGTGCTTTCGGAATTGCTGGCGGAAGCGGATGATCATACCATAAAAAGAATGTATGAAGAAGCACTGAGTGCGATCAGGAAATATAAGACAGATAGAGACACGGTGATCCGCTGGCTGCAGGATTGTGACCAGAAGGCAGAACTGCGACGTCCGGATCTTTATTACAATGAAAAACATCTGCTGGAAGAATTTGCACCGGCTGTAGAGGATTATCTGGAGCTTCGTAACCAGAAGATGAGCAGCAAGGTTCCGCCTACAGCGGGGCCAACCATACGTCGGGCAGTAAGATATATCTATGACCATTTCGGTGAACCGATCAGCCAGACGTTGGTATCCGGTCATGTAAATCTGACACCTGCATATTTCAGTACACTGTTCAAACAAGAGATGGGAATCGGATTCTCAGAATTTATCACAAGTGTTCGCCTGGAATGGGTGTGCAATCGGATCAAGACCACAAGCTTAACCATCAAACAGATTTCTGAGGAAGCAGGGTTCCCTGACTATCCCTATTTCTGCAAGACATTCAAAAAAGCATTCGGTATGAGCCCTGCAGAGTACCGTCGGTCGAACAACATATAAAATAGAATAATAAAAGAAATGCCGGATCTGAGGTGAAAGGATACTGAAAAAATCACTAAAGATCCGGCATTTTTCTTGTTGCCAAGCCGACAGTTTGCCATAGAACCAAGTGACAACTTGCCTGAAAATAGAAAAAATCACCAATAAAGCAGAGGCTTAAATACGGAAAAAAAGCAAAATAAGACAAGAAAAAGAAGAATCTGTTGCTTTAATACAAAAATGATAATAAAAAAAGACAATACATCGAAAAGACTCACGGATATCAGAGAAGGCTTTGCTGATTTATCATAATCACATAAAGAAAGAGACGGAGTCCTTTGGCAGATCTGCACAAGGTCGCTCTTTCAAAAATCAGTGGTTTTTCAGATGGGAATGGAAAATCCGGTAACTATTTACAATTTATCAAAGGAGGAAAAAGAATGAATCTGAAAAAAGTGACAGTCCTTTTAATGGCATCCGTAATGGCAATTGGATGTTTCGCAGGATGCGGATCCAAGGAAGCAGCTCCGGCAGCAGAGTCAAAATCTGAGGCAGCTGAGGCAACTGAGGAAAAAGAAGAAGAGGCAGCTCCGGCAGCAGAGGCATCCGGAGACGTATCCATCGGTGTTTCCCTTGGTACACTGAAACAGGAGCGTTGGGCACGTGAGGCTGATATGTTCCAGCAGTTTGCAGATGAGAACGGATATGCAATTTCTATTCAGTCTGCTAACGATGATACACAGCTTCAGATCTCCCAGTGTGAGAACCTTCTGAATGCAGGAATCGATGTACTGATCCTTCAGCCACTGGATGGTGAGGCAGTTACACCTATTATTGAAGCATGTAAAGAGGAAGGCGTTCCGGTTATTTCCTACGACCGTATGGCAACAAACTGTGACGTTGATTACTATGTAACATTCGATACTGTAAAAGTAGGTGAGCTTGAGGCTCAGTTCGTAGTAGACCAGGCTCCAAAAGGAAACTACATCTGGCTGCTTGGCGGTCCTGAAGATCAGAATGCAACACTTCTGGAAGAAGGACAGGCTAATGTACTTCAGGAGTACATCGACAAAGGCGACATCAACATCGTTACAAAACAGTGGTGTGATGGCTGGGATCCAAACCTTGCTCTGAACCATACAGAGAATGGTCTGTCTGCATGTAATAATGACCTTCAGGGTCTGATCGCATCTAACGACGGTACATGTGGTGGTGCTGTAGAGGCTCTTTCAACAGCTGGTCTTGACGGAAAAGTTCCTTGCTGTGGACAGGATGCTGACCTTGCAGCTTGCCAGAGAATCATTGCCGGAACACAGACTGGTACAGTATTCAAACCAACAGTTCTTCTTAATAAGGCAGCTTGCCAGCTGGCAGTAGCTCTTGCAACAGGCGGCTCTGAGGATGATGTAGATCCATCTCTTGGCGTATGGACAACATATGACAACAAATTCAAAGATCTGAAATCCTTCGCAGTAGACGTTATCGCTGTTGACAAAGACAACCTGTACGACGTAATCATCAAAGAGTATCAGTACCAGACACTTGAGGATGTATACGCTAACGTTCCTAAGGATCAGTGGCCAGCAGAATAATCTGATTGATTGACAGGCGCAATCGCGGTTTTATAAACCGGTAGTCGGATAAGCAATTTGAGTACCTCGCAGTCATAAAGATTGCGAGGTGCTTTTTTAAAAAGAGTAACTGTAGACAGTGTAAGGAGGGAGGAAAAAATAATGGATGATTATATCCTTCAGTTAAAGGGAATCGGAAAAACCTTCCCAGGCGTTCGAGCACTTAGCAATGTTACATTCGGTGTTAAACGTGGTCATGTTCACGCTCTTGTAGGTGAGAATGGTGCTGGAAAGTCTACCATGATCAAGATCATCTGTGGTCTCTACGGCTACGGTACCTATGAAGGAGAGCTTTACTACAATGGAGAGCTTTGTAAATTCAAAACGATCAGTGAAGTAGAAAAAGCCGGTATTGCCTGCATTCACCAGGAGCTGAATCTCTGTCGTGATCTGAGCGTAATGGAGAACATCTTCCTGAGTGATAAACCAACAAAAGGTTTTGGTATTATTGATTATAATAAAATGAATATTGATGCATACGCATTACTGAAACGTATCGGTCTTGCGGATGCAAATGTTACAACAGAGACTATCGTAAAGAATCTCGGTATCGGTCAGCAGCAGATGGTTGAGATCGCAAAAGCGCTTGCAAAACATGCAAAGCTTCTGATCCTGGACGAGCCTACCGCACCTCTTACAGAGGCAGAGGTAGACGTGCTTCTTGAGATTGTAGATAAACTCCGTGCAGAGGGTGTTACCTGTATCTATATTTCCCATCGTCTGGATGAGGTAATGAGAATTGCAGATGATATCACAGTAATCCGAGACGGACAGCATATTGAGACCCGGCCTCGTTCTCAGATGGAGAAACAGGACATGATCAACCTGATGGTAGGACGTGAGCTGACACAGCTCTTCCCAAGAGAGCAGCATACCCGTGGCGAGGTTGGATTTGAGGTTAATAACTATACAGTTCCAAACCCTGATATCGAGGGACGTGATCTGATCAAGGGCGTCAGCTTCAAGGCATATAAGGGTGAAATTCTTGGATTCAGTGGTCTGATGGGAGCGGGAAGAACAGAGATGTTCACTGCTATGTTCGGTGCCTATCGTGCAAAAGGTTCCGGTGAGATTAAGATCAACGGAAAACCAGTTAAGATCAACAATCCTACAGAGGCATTAAAGAATGGATTCTTTATCATCTCAGAAGACCGTAAACAGTTTGGTCTGAACCTGATGATGTCCATTAAAGAGAATATCACCATTGCATCGCTGGATAAGGTTTCCAGGATGGGAATCCTTGATAACAACAAGGAACTGTTATACTCCGATCAGTATATCAAGAGCACAAGAATGAGAACTCCTAACGCAGAGGTTGCTGTAAGCACTCTTTCCGGTGGAAACCAGCAGAAGGTTGTACTTGCAAAAGCCATGATGTGTGAGCCTCAGGTAATTGTATTTGATGAGCCTACACGAGGAATCGACGTAGGTGCAAAAGCAGAAATCTATAAGCTGATGAACCGTATGGTTGAGGAAGGTAAGATCGTTATCATGATCTCTTCTGAGATGGAGGAAATCCTGGGTATGAGTGATCGTATCTATACGGTTGCACAGGGTAAGATCACAGGTGAATTTGATTATAAAGAGGCAACACAGGAGATCCTGATGGCAGCTTCTGTTGCGGAGGACTAATTATGGCAGCAAATACTAAAAATGCAAAAAAACAGAGTGGTTTTAGATCATTTATTGAAGGCCAGATTGAATTTCGTACCATCTTGGTAATTGCAGTACTTATTCTTCTGGTAATTATCTTCTCAGTATTAACAAAAGGTAACTTTATTACATCAAGAAATATTTCCAACCTGCTTCGCCAGACTTCTATCTGGGCAATCATGGGTCTGTCCATGTGCTGGTTGATCGTAACAATGGGTATCGACCTTTCCGCAGGTATGGCGGTAGGTTTCCTCTCCTGCTTTATCGCAGTTGCACAGGTTAAGATGGGAATGGGTACCATTCCTTCACTTCTACTGACACTGGTAGTTGCTCTTGTGCTTTATGCAATTCAGGGTTATCTGGTATCCTATATTGGAATGGCAGCATTCATCGTAACACTTGGCGGACAGCTTGCACTGAAAGGCGGAATGCTTCTGATTACAGGAAGTTCTACAGTAGCACCAGTTACAGACGGAACACTGATCTGGGGCCAGGCTTACGTGCCATCCGGAATCGGTTATATTCTTGCAATTCTTGCAATCGTGGGAGCTGCATTCACAAAACTCAGAAATCGTTCTGCAAAGATCAAAAATAATCTGCCTGCAGATTCCATGGCAAAAACAGGTATCTGGATCGCAATCTATGCAGTTGTGATCATCGGTGCTGCATATCTGATGTGCTCTTACAAAGGTATTCCTGTTCCTGTACTTGTTATGCTGATCCTGGCACTGATCATGAACTTCATTTCCACAGGAACTACATTCGGACGTTCCATCTACTCTATCGGTGGTAACATCAAAGCTGCAGAGTTTGCAGGTATCAAAGTAAAAAGAAATATGTTCATTATGTACCTGATCCATGGCGCTATGATGTGGGTTGCCGGTGTAATCCTTGTAGCTCGTCTGAATGCAGGATCTACATCTTCCGGTCTGAACTATGAGCTGGATGCAATTGCTTCTACTGTAATTGGTGGAACATCCTTCCTTGGTGGTATCGGTAAACCGGCAGGCGCTATCCTCGGTGCTCTTGTAATGTGTACGATCGATAACGGACTTTCTACAATGAACGTAGATGCAGCTTGGCAGTACGTATCCAAAGGTCTGATTATCGTATTTGCTGTACTTCTTGACCAGATCATGTCCAGCCGTAAAAAAGGTTGATTGAGGATTGAGTAAAACAAAATAGTGGGATAAAAAACAGCCTTGTTACCCTGATCGGGATAACAAGGCTGTTTTCCTATGGAAAATATATCTAAGGTCACTGATCCGACTGTTCTGCAATGCGGAAAAAGTAGAGGAGTTATCCGACATTCAGGAACATCATGAGATAGTGACACAAAGATCCAAGAAGAACGAAGATATGAAAAAGTTCATGCTCAGAGAAGCGCTGGCTGAAGCTGATCTTCAATGCATAGATCACACCACCGATGGTGTAGAGAATACCGCCTCCGAGGAGAAGGGCAAATTCCCAGCCTGTAAGCAAATGGTAAAGGGGTGCAATAACCAGGATCGCAGTCCAGCCCATTCCGATATAGAGAAGGGAAGACACCCACTTCGGACAGGTAACCCAGAAAGCTTTAAAGAGAATTCCCAGGGTAGCAAGTGTCCAGATCAGTGCAAGAAGTTTTATCCCCAGGCTGTTGTGCAGGACGATCACACATACAGGTGTGTAAGATCCGGCGATGAGAACGGAGATCATCATATGGTCGATTTTCTTTAAAAGCAGATTTCCCTTTTTGGAAAGGCGGAAAGTATGGTAAGAAGTACTTGCCCCATATAAAAGGATCATGCTGAGCATAAAGATCATAAGGCTGAACATCTCCAGAGTAGAGTAGCTGATCGCAGCACCGGAAGCTCGGATCAACAAGAGTGGCATGCCGATGATGGCAAGCCAGAAGCCGATAAAATGAGTCAGCGCACTGATGGGATCCTTTGGACGAAAAAGATTGATCGGTTGCTGATAAGGAACTGCACATGTTGTATCCATATATAAGTCCTCCTGTTTCTTGACTGTAAGCAGAAAATGATTTATGATAAAATCATCGGTTATTCAATAACTGATTATACAGTACAATGTAATTGTTACTTTGTCAACGGTTATTTAATAACTGATAAAATAATAATGAGAAACTGATAATAGATCTGCTAAGACGAGCATACCAATGCTTATGCTTAGTCTCTGCAGAAACTCCGGCTTAAATACAGATCAAGAGAGGAACCAGTATGGGAAATACAAAAAATACTATAGAAAAGATGGATATCCTGGATTTTAGCCTTCCGGCTTACAGTGAGATCCCTGATGTGGGACTTTACCTGAAACAGGTAGTGAAGTATATCAATGAAGCTCTGGGACAGTACCTGGATCTTTCGGTTACAGATACTATGATCAGTAATTATGTGAAGATGCGTCTGGTTCCCAATGCTATCAAGAAACTGTACTACAGGGATCAGATTGCTTCCTTCCTGTTCATTGTACTGGCTAAACCGGTCATCTCTCTGGATCACATTCAGTTCCTTCTGAAAGTGAAAGAGGAGCGTTACCAGGCAAAGGAAGCGTATGAACTCTTCAGTGAAGCTTTTATGCGTACTTTACGATCTGTTTTTGGAACAGAAGAAGATACGCAGGAACCGGAAGATGCCTATCAGGCATTGGTTAAGAACATTATCATTGCCATTGTCCAGAAGTATTATATAGAACGAAGCTTTCGGCAGCTGCAGCTGGATCAGAAGGAAGGTGAAAACCAGTGATCTATATCACAGGAGACTGTCATGGCGATTTTGAACGCTTCTCAGAAGAAAACTTTCCGGAGCAGAAAAATATGACAAAAGAAGATTATGTGATCATCTGTGGGGATTTCGGTGGTGTTTGGAATGTGGATCAGAGGGCGAAGAAGGATGCAGAGGCACTCAATTGGCTGAATGACAGGCCCTTTACCACCCTTTTTGTATGCGGAAATCATGAGAATTTTGACCGCCTCCGAAGATTTCCCCTGATGCGCTGGAACGGAGGTAAGATCCATAGGATCCGTCCGAGCATCTACCATATGATGCGTGGACAGGTCTATGAACTGGAAGGAAAGAAATTCTTTACTTTTGGAGGTGCCCAGAGCCACGATATCCAGGGAGGGATTCTGGAGATGGATGATCCCCTTTTGATAGAGAAGATAAAAGAGCTAAAGAAGAAAAGAATTCCATTCCGCATCAATAAAGTGACCTGGTGGAAAGAAGAGATGCCATCCCAGTCTGAGATGGAAGAAGGACTTCAGAATCTGGCTTTGCACGGAAATAAAGTGGATTTTATTGTGACACATTGTTGTGCATCCTCCACTCTGGCCCAGTTCGGTATGGGATTTTATAAACCGGATTACCTGCATCGTTATCTGCAGAGAGTGAAAGAGAAGTGCACTTATAAAAAGTGGTTCTTCGGACACTATCATCAGAATAAGAATGTAGGTGATCGGGAGATCCTTTTGTGGGAGCAGATCA
>JAKSRN010000280.1 GCA_024403585.1 Lachnospiraceae bacterium
GCCGGCCAGGCATCCTGCAAGATCATGCTTTCCCAGGAGGACTATTATTTCGGTCCCGGAGTATTCCACCTTCTGCAGAAGATACAGGAAACCGGCTCCATCCGCTCTGCCGCGATAAACCTGGATCTTTCCTATACAAAGGCCTGCAAGATGATCAACAGGGCGGAGCGTGGAAGCGGAGTGCATTTTCTGGAGAGAACGGTTGGTGGCCGGAATGGTGGAAAATCAGTTCTCACGGAAGAGGGACAGGCTTATCTGGACAAGTATCGGTTACTTCTGGAGGAGTCGGAGAAGGCGGTTCGGAAGCTATATCAGAAGATATTCGACTGATGCTTAACATACGAAAGGCGATTTGGATGGAAAAAAGAAAGATCAGTATGGTAATCCTGGCCGGAGGCAAAAGCAGCCGGATGGGAAGAGATAAATCCGACCTGCTGCTGGGAGCGAAAACCTTTCTGGAAGTGCAGGTTGAAAAAGGTCGGTCTCTTGGAATTGAAGACATTGTGGTCTCCGGCTACAAAGGAGACCGGTGCAGTGTTCCGATTGTGAAAGACCGGCTGCTGGAAAAAGGTCCGCTTGGTGGTCTGGAAGCCTGCTTTCAACAGGTACAGAATCCACTGGTGCTGGTTCTTTGCGTGGACGTTCCGCTGGTGCCGGTTTCTGAACTGGAAAAGCTCATTGCTATAGCAGAGGAGTCCCATCAGGCGGTGATCCTTCGCCATGGCGATCGAACAGAACCTATGATGGGTGTGTTCCCGGCAGATATGGCCGACGATATGGTAGAGGAAATTGAAAAGGGCAGAGGCAGAATCTTCCACGTGCTGGAAAAAAGAGGTTACACCGTCTATGAGACCGAGGAACCCGATGAGCTTTTCCGCAATGTCAACGACCAGGAAGAATATGAAAAAATGCTTCATCTCAGCAACTCCGCCCACCATCCTTCCTGCATCGAAGAGATACAAGCGATTAAGCTGACCGCTTCAGGCGAGCGGAAAATCATCACAAGAACGGTCATCCGTGAACAGCAGATCGACCTCTTTGTGGATGGACAGCTGAAAAATCATATCCTTTGTGCAGGAACCTGTCTGGAGGAACTGATTTACGGAAGACTCCTGACTATGGGACTGATTCAGTCAGCAAGTGATGTGGAATCGATCCGCTTTCGCGAGAATAAAACAAAGGTGCATGTGCTTCTGAAGACACAGAAACAGAGAGAGATGGAAAAGTTAGGTCTGTCAGAGGATAACATGCAAGCCGTAGAGGTTTCAAATGGGCAGCAGGAGATAATCCGACCCAGCGAAGAAAGAGAAAGCTTCACTTGGAAACCAGAGTGGATCTGGACGTTGGAGGATGCATTTGAGGATGAGATGGAACTGCATAGTGCGACAAAGTCGGCGCATGCAGCATTTCTTATGAAGGATGGGAAGATCCTTTTCAAGTGCGAAGATATTGGAAGACACAATGCTTTGGACAAGGCTATTGGGTATGCTTTGATGCATAAGATCGATCTTAAATCTTCTGTGCTTTTCACAAGCGGAAGAGTGCCGACAGATATGGCGGAGAAGGCGATTCTTGCGGGAGTTCCTATGTTTGTCAGCAGAAAAACACCGACAGCTGACGGAATCCGGGCGGCGAAAGAGGCAGGGCTGCTTCTGATAGGCAATGTGCGTAACCGGAGTATGCAGATTTTTAATAGATAATACAGTGCAGAATAAGAAAGAGGAAAATAGATGGAAAAAGAAAGGACCGTACCTTTTAACATACCTGTGGAGGAAGCAAAACAGTTGCTTCTGGACACAGTGACAACCATAGATACAGAAATCATACCGCTGGAAGAAGGCCTGGGCAGAATTTCTGCTTCTGAGATCCGTGCAAAAGAAGATATTCCTTCTTTTGACCGCTCCCCCCTGGACGGTTATGCGGTTCGAAGCGCAGATCTTGCGAGGGCATCCAAAGAAACGCCGGTCACCTTGAAGGTGCAGGAAGAAGTTCCTGCCGGTTATGTTGCTAAAGAGCCAGTGAAAGAAGGCTATGTCGTGAAAATCTGTACAGGTGCACCGATTCCTGAGGGAGCGGATGCCATCGTGAAATTCGAGGAGACAGAGTTCACTCCTCTGCAGGCTACATTCTTTGCTTCCGTAAAGCCGGACAGCAATATCGTACATCGTGGCAGCGACATTCAGGAGGGTAGGCTGGTTCTCTCACCCGGAAAAGTACTGGATCCGGCAGATCTTGGCATGCTGGCCAGCCTTGGCTTCCCTGAAATTGAAGTATACAGAAAACCAAAGGTAATCCTTTTCAGTACCGGAGATGAACTTGTACCTGTGGATGGAGAAATCACTCCGGGCAAGATTCGCAACAGCAGTGCCTATCTCCTGAAAGGTATCCTGGAGAAGAACGGATGTCAGGTAACACTTGGGGGGATTGTGAAGGATTCTTTGGAAGAATTGGAAACCAGTATAAAGCAGGCTCTGAAAGAGGCCGATCTGGTTATGACCACCGGCGGAGTTTCAGTAGGGGATTATGATTATACACCGGCTGTTTTCAAAAAAATCGGAGCAGATGTACTTTTCTGGAAAACCAGATTGAAACCAGGTATGGCAACTGTGGCAGCCGTGAAAGATGGCCAGCTGATCATCGGCCTATCCGGAAATCCTTCCGCAGCAGCAGCCGGACTCTACCGTGCGGTACTGCCAGCTCTTAATAAGCTTTCCGGAAGAGCGATTCTGGAGCCGGAAGAGATGACTGTAACGTTTTTGGAAGCATTTGACAAGAAGAGCCCTGGCGGACGTGTACTTCCGGGCAGACTCTGCTTTAAAGATGGCAAAACCTGTATCAAAATGCAGTCCAAACAGGAAAACGGCATGATCAGCAACTGGGGTGGCTGCAATGTACTTGCCCTGGTAGAAAAAGGCAGAGGCCCGATCCAGGCAGGAGAGACCTGCCAGGCTTTGTATCTCGGTTGAAAATCTCAGTTAGCATGACTGGTAAATTAGACTATATCAGATTAAAACGGTATAAGGACAGTTGTTATGATACAGGAACTGAATCAGGAACAATTACAGAATATAATAGAGGAATTACTGGATTGGGATGCATTAGAACTGCAGATTCGAGACAATACAGGAGAACAGAT
>JAKSRN010000281.1 GCA_024403585.1 Lachnospiraceae bacterium
ATCAGAAGAGCCCCTGTATCATCAATAGCCTTTGCCTGCACCGGCTCGCCCTTATAGAAGACCGTCCGGCCCAGCACCAGTGAATTCTCTCTGTAAAAATCCAGTTCCTTCTCAGGATTTGCCCAATCAGCTGAAAGCATCTCCCGAACAATCTCTGCGATGAGGGCATTGCGTGGCACATCGGTCTCGATGCTTCCTGCCACGTTCTTCAGTTCCTCCGGGAATTCTTTTCCTGAAAGGTTGATACCGATTCCGATCACAACAGATTCCAGGCGTCCGCTCTCCAGATCAGTACTTGCCTCACTTAAGATTCCGCCTACTTTGCGTCCTCCCACAAAAAGATCATTGACCCATTTCAGCTGCACAGGAGCCTGCGTCTTGTTCCGTAAAGCACGCAGCACTGCACACGCTGTCACGATGGTCAGCATGGATACTTTGTCGGTCATCTCTTCCGTCTGAAGGATCAGTGAAAGATAGAGTCCGCTGCCCGCCGGTGAGTAAAAAGTTTTTCCTTTTCTTCCGCGTCCGGTGGTCTGGGTCTCAGCCACGATCAGGGCATTGCCCGAAAAGCCGGAAGCCAGCATGCGTTTTGCTTCATTATTAGTGGAATCCACCTGATCCAGAATACGAATGTCCAGCTCTGATCCCATCTGCCCCAGTTCCGCCTGAATTCCTTCTCTGGACAGAACATCGGAAATGCTTTCCAACACGTACCCCTTGTTTCTGGCAGAACGTATGATATATCCTTCTTCCTTCAGGCTGTTGATCACCTTCCAGACAGCATTTCTGGAGACACCAAATCGGTCAGCCAGCTCCTGTCCGGAGATGGGCATGTCTCTATGCGATTCCAATTCATATAATATATCTTCTTTAAGCATCCTGATTCCTCATATTTGAAAAAGAGACCGCATGTGATCTGCGGTCCCTGTTTCAATCATTCCAATATTATTTCTCTTTTTTGCGATTCAGTTTGGTAATTGCCATCAAAAGTGCACATACCGGTAACAGCAGCACCATGATTGTTTTTTTCATGACATCCTTCACTTCAAATCCCTCCATCAATACAAACGAGCAAAGATACTCGCGAACATCAACAGCTGATTATCGTTGGTCTATTAGATTGTTGAATCTTTCACAACATACACATAGTAATATCACATTTTGCCCTTATTTTCAATGGCATATCTGCTTGTTTTTTTGATGTTATAATGCACTTTTTTCTATACATATTCCATGCTGAAGGCTGTAAAGAGCCTGTGCCTACCTGTTCTGCCCATGGTTTTGCGGCATTATACCCCTTCCAGCTTATTTGGCTACTTCAACGTCTTTATGCCTCTTCCAGCTCATTGGGCTCAACACCTTTATACCGCTTCCAGTTCCTGGGCCAGTTCATGGATCGTCTTATTCAGGACCGGATGACGCAGCCACGGAGCAATCTGATCCATCGGTTTCAGAACAAAGTCTCTCTTCTGCATGTCAATATGTGGAATATGCAGGTCCCTGGTATCGATCACCGCATCATCATAGAAGAGGATATCCAGATCCAAAGTTCTCGGACCCCAGTGGATTTCTCTGACACGGTTTGCTTTCTGCTCAATCTCATGCAGCACATCCAGCAGCTCTTCCGGTGTGAGCAGGGTCTCCACCTCCATGACTCCGTTGAGGAAGTCATCCTGTGCCAGATAGCCGTAAGGAGCAGTTGTAATAAAGTCAGAGACCTGTCCCATTCTGCACAGCGGGTGCGCAGCAAGCTCATCTACACCCATCTGGAGGTATGCCTTCCGATCCCCCATATTGGATCCACAAGCTACATACGCCTTATGCCAGCCTCTTGTGATCTCCACTGCTACTGTCTCCAAAGGCAGATGGACCGGTGCCCATGGTTTCTTTACTTCCAGTGTAATCTCTTTCAGAAGATCGTAGGTCAGAAGCAGTTCCTGTGCCAGCTCTTCTAAGAGACGCTCCAAAAGCATATATGTATGTCCCTGGACAAACTCAGTGATCTTTGCACTGACCTCTCCATAATTCATGGACAGGCTGAGATCGTCTGTCTTTCCTGCTTTTCTGGTATCTGTATGGAGAATAGCAGAGATCACAAACTTCTGTCCCAGGGCATTTTCCTCAGGGAATACGCCATGATTTGCAAAAATCTCCAGATTTTTTATCTTAATCTTATCCATTCTTTTCATTCACTCCTGTCATTCAGGGATGTAATGTGTATTAGTAACGCAGCAGTGCTTTTGTCATGGCAATCGCGCGGGCATTCTCTTTAATATCATGTACACGGATAAATGCACATCCCTTCTGCACGCCGTATACAGTTGTAACCAGAGTTCCCTCTACACGCTGATCAGATGGCAGATCCAGAGTCAGTCCGATGACGGATTTTCTGGATGTAGCCAGCAGTACCGGGAAGCCCAGTTCTTTCAGCTGCTGTACCTGGGCAATCGCCTCCAGGTTATACTCATAGTTCTTTCCAAAGCCTACGCCCGGATCGATGATGATCTTGTCATCTGCCACGCCTGCTGCTCTGGCGATGGAAACAGACTCCATCAGCTCGTTCTTCATATCTTCCATGAAGTTGTTATAGATTGCAGCCTCTTTATTGTGCATCAGACAGCAGGCAACTCCTGCCTCTGCTGTTACTTTCGCGATCTCAGGATCTGCTTTGAAGCCCCAGATATCGTTCACCAGGTCTGCGCCGGATTTGCAGGCAGCTCTTGCAACACCGCTCTTATAAGTATCTACAGATACAACTGTGTCAAAACGAGCTTTTACTGCTTCGATCACAGGACATACTCTCTCAATCTCTTCCTGATCAGAGATCTTGGTGTAGCCAGGTCTTGTAGACTCACCACCAACATCGATGATGGATGCACCGTCAGTGATCATCTCTTCCACATGGCGCATAGCAGCATCGAAATCATTCCACAATCCGCCGTCGGAGAAGGAATCCGGTGTCACATTCAGAATACCCATGATATAGGTTTCGTTCTCAGTATCAAAATTTTTGTTTCCAATCAGCATAGCTTACCTCCTGTATGCCGCCAGGGTGCCAGAGGCTGTGTCAGCTTCTGAATGTTTCTTTGCAGGCATGTTATATTTATTATTTTTTGTTTCTCGCG
>JAKSRN010000282.1 GCA_024403585.1 Lachnospiraceae bacterium
ATTCGCATTCTATCCGATAGTCATCTTAAGTCTATACTTTATCCGATCAGATATACGCCCACTTCTCATACTGCTCCATATATTTTCCCTGGTACAGCTCTTTCTCGCCATTCAGATAGCGGAAATAGTCGCACTCAATAAGCTCAGGGCGAATGGAGTAGGCATTTCTCGTATGGGTGTAAGCGGCTTTCAGGCCGTGGGCTGTCAGGATCTGCTTCAGCTCCATGGCAAGAACACGCAGGGTATTCTTATGGCTCACATCATTATCCTTCTTCTCAAAGATGGCATGACAGATTTCGTCTGCAGTTGAAGCCGCACCGTTCTTATCGATCAGATAGGCAAAAAGCTCTTTAGTCTTCTGTCTTCTGAAATGAATCGGCTTATCCTCATAAAAGACCTCAAAATTGCCGAAACAGCGAACCTTGAAGGCAGCTTCCACAGGCTTCTCTTCCACCTCATAGCGAAGATGCTTCAGTTCTTCCACGATGGAATCAATATCCGCCGGTTTCATCAGGTAACCACTGATATGCAGCTTGTTAGCACGGACTGCATACTCATCATAGGCAGACACATAGATCAGATTCAGGTTCTGGATCTTGTCGGACAGCTCTTTTCCCAGCTCCAGACCATTCTTTCCCGGCATACTGATATCCAGAAATGCAATGTTAAACGCAACCGTATCTGCTAATTCCAGTGCTTCCTTCCAGCTGGTGGTAGCATAAAGCGCCGGAGTGCCAAGATGAAGATTCTGAAGGGCCTGCAGTACGCCATACTTCAGATCTTCCAATGCCATTTTTTCATCATCTACAAGTAATATTTTCATGTTTCAACTCCACATTACATAAATATTATTCAGACTCTGTTCAAGTCGAAGTATACTATTACGAATTCTCTTCTATTTTTTCCGTATAACTATGATTGAAGGGGACCAATCTTGTTTTTCGGAATCCGGATGGTAGCAATGGTTCCTTCTCCTACAGTACTCTCAAACTGCAGGGTACCTCTGCACATCTTCCAGAGACGCTCTTTTACATTGGTCATGCCAATGTGTTTCTTCGTATCGATCGGTGCAGTCGTATCAAATCCGGCACCATCATCTGAGATACGGATGATATTGTACAGGGCATCTTCTGTCACTTCCAGAAGTACCATTCCGCCCTCTTCCTTCTCTTCAATCCCATGATGGACCGCATTCTCAAGGAGCGGTTCTATGGTCAGAGCCGGAAGTTCAAACTCCACATCTTCAATATCTTCGATGTATTCCAGACGATCACCAAATCGTTTCTGCTCCAGGTACATATAGGCTTCCACCAGCTTCAGTTCTTCAGCGATCGTTACACAATCCGTTCTCTGCATCATATGAAGCGAGCCTCTCAGGAAAGAAGAAAGATAGCCAAGGGAATCTGCCGCTGCTGCTGCGTCCTCTCTGCAAAGCCCCCGGATCATCGCGATGGTATTATACAGGAAATGCGGCTGGATCTGTGAGATCATCAGCTGAATCTCCATCTCCAGCATCTCTCTCTGCTGGATCGCAAGGATCTCTTTCTGCTGCAGAAGAACTTTTCTTCTGTCCATGTAGTTGACACAATACATCAGAAGCAAAGCCAGAGTAATACCGATATTCAAAGGCATCATCTTCTCATGGATCACCTGGAAAGGATAGATCACAAGCGGAAGGATGGGATAACTCAGATGCACGAGCTTCCAGGACACAGGCAGCTTCTGCTGAAGGATCAGAATACCGCAGGCGACCAAAAGAAGCACCGGTCCAACCCATGATAAAGGGAAGAAATTTCCCCTGTGATAGATTCCTGCCTTATCGATCCAGAAAAGGAATCCAAACTTCCTGTTAAATAGCAGGATGAGAATGGATATGGTTCTGACGATGTCCATATAACGGCTTCCTCTTCGAAGTCTGGGCTGCTCTATACTGTTCACATCACCAATCTCGGTTCGAATATAAAACCAGTAAAAATAACTCAGGAGTATGATCGATCCAAAAAGCAGGATCTCTCCAAAATGATTCAATTCGACCAGCTTCGGATACCCATCAAAGGTAGTTGTTATAATGCCTGACCAGGCAAGGATCATATCCAAAAGAAGCAGGAGCCTGTACCAGAAGGATACCTCCTGCGCCTTCTCCCCCACACAGGAAATGCTGAGGATCACAAGGATCGCCATACAGAAGACTGCTGCAAATGATCCCAGAAAAGCTTCTCCCTCAACCGTATTACTGCTCCATAAAAAGATCATAAAACCGGACAGGGCAAGGATCAGATTAGAGACCAGAAGCCATGCATGTTTTAACTGTTTCCACATAGTTACACCTCTTGTTCTACTATAGCACGAAAGTGTAACGTTCTCAACCGCTGCAGATGATATTTTCCAATACAAATGTGCACTTATCCCGCTCTGTTATAATGTCCGTGTTTGGAAAGCGAACATTCGCTTTCCGCCATCTGCAATTCCACAAAAAAACTGTCAATCTTACATTTTGTATAGTTCTTTATACAATATAATTGTTGTCCTTTTCTGCATTTATATGTATAATATTTTCTAAGCGGAAAAAACATTTTTTTCTAATCCAAGAAGAGTGTATACAATTAAGGAGTAACAAGAATGAGAGGTATCTACACCAACGTAAACGACATCCGCAAACGTGTCTATGCGGAGATTGCCAAACTGTCCTACAACTACCAGCCGGGTGATCTGGCAAAGATGAGCCAGATTCCATACAATGTAATCCCGGGTGTGGTATCCACATATCGTGAGAGTGCATTTCTGGAGCGTGCGATCGTTGAAGAGCGTGCAAGACTGGCTATGGGACTGAATCTGCGTTCCCATACAGAGTACCATGATCCTGCATTTGACGCGTATGAGGCAATCAAACCTGAAACCTACTACAAGGCACCACTGATCAACGTGATCAAATTTGCCTGCCATAAATGTCCGGACAACAAGATGTTGGTAACTGAGGCTTGCCAGGGCTGTCTGGCTCATCCTTGCCGTGAGGTATGTCCAAAGGATGCCATTACCATCAAAAACGGCCGTTCCGTGATCGACGAGGAAAAATGTATCAAATGTGGAAAATGCAAAGATGTGTGTCCTTACGGCGC
>JAKSRN010000283.1 GCA_024403585.1 Lachnospiraceae bacterium
CTGGAATTGTATTTTGACTTTTCGGGATATTCGGATATGGCCATCGGTCTGGCAAAGATGTTTGGATTTTCCTTCAAGAAGAACTTCAATTACCCGTATCTTGCTGACGGTGTAGCGGACTTCTGGCGCAGATGGCATATATCTTTAGGTGGCTGGTTCCGTAACTATGTCTATATTCCTATGGGAGGCAATCGCTGCTCCAAAGGCAGACAGCTGCTCAACCTGGCCACTGTGTGGCTGCTGACCGGTCTCTGGCATGGTGCGTCCTGGACCTTTATCATCTGGGGAATCTGGCATGGCTTCTTTGTGATCATGGAGAAATTTCTGGTGGGAGGTTTCTTTCATCGTCTGCCACGACCGCTTCGGATCGGTCTGACCGTACTGGAAGCCTTCCTGGGCTGGGTATGGTTCTTCTCTCCATCGCTTTCCTATGCCCTGACCTATTTCGGGCAGCTTATCGGCAGAGGAGGAGCTGGATTTGCGGATACAGCCTTCTTCTACTATCTGGCAAGCAATTGTCTGTTACTGATCCTTGCGGTAGTCTGCTGTGGACCGATTCCGGCCCGGCTGCAGAAAAAATACATCTATAATTCCGAGAAAACGGCGGTGCGCCTGCTTTCTGTGGCAGCCTATCTGCTTTTGCTGGTTCTTTGCATTGCCTACCTTGTCAACAATACCTATTCTTCGTTCCTGTATTTCCAGTTTTAAGGAGGCGTGGCTATGAGTGAAAGAAAAAGAAAAGTAAAACGTAGCCGTTCTGATCAACTGGCGAGACTGAGACGGAAGCATAACAAGATTCTGATGCTGGTGTTTCTGGGAGTTCTTCTTCTTTGCACGGTGCTGAATATCCTGGTGAAGGATCGCAGCTTTTCAGAGGAGGAAAACAGAAATCTGGCGCAGGTGCCTGCATTTTCAGGAGAGGCACTTCTGGACGGAAGCTATTTTAAAGGGTTGGAAAGTTATGTGGCAGACCAGTTCTTCGCCCGCGACAGATGGATCTCGATGAAGATGGCGGAGGACAGATTTCTGGGAAGAAAGGAGTCGGGTCAGGTCTTTCTGGGAAAAGACGGCTACCTTCTCGGACAGCCGGATCAGCCTGCACTGGGACTGATCGAGGAGGATATCCGGCTGATCAATGCATTTGCCGAAAAATATAATACGGTCTCCATGCATATGATGGTGGTTCCGGGTGCTGCACTTGTGACACCTCAGTATCTGCCGAAGAATGCTTATGTTTATGACCAGCTTGCGGATATTCAGACTATATATAACGGGGTAGCCGGCCGTGTGAATTGTATAGACGCAGCAGCGGTTCTGGCACCGCACAGCGAGGAATATATTTATTATAAGACGGATCATCACTGGACTTCGCTGGGCGCAAAATATGCGTTCGATGCAATCAGGCCATCCCTGGGAATTGAGGATCAGCCGGAGTTTCAGGTCTATACGGTTGCAACAGGGTTCCAGGGAACACTGGCATCCAAAAGCGGCAGTCACAGTTCCTCTGATACAGTGGAGATCTATGTGCATGCCAATAAAGATACGGCTTACTATGTAGACTATATCTCTACCGGTGAGCGGTCTGCCTCTCTCTACCAGAGTAAGGCATTGGAGAATAAGGATAAATATACCGTTTTCTTCGGAGGCAACTATCCGATTCTGGAGGTCAATACGGACTGCCTCAACGGAAGAAGTCTTCTGATCTTCAAGGATTCGTATGCCAATAGTTTTGTGCAGTTTTTGTATCCGTATTTCCAGAGGATCATTCTGGTGGATCCGAGATATTATTACGACAATATCGATGCGGCAATGGTGAGTAAGGGAGTGACAGATGTGCTGTTCCTTTATAGTGCGGACACTTTCCTGACGGATGGGGGACTGGCAGATGTGCTGGAGTCAGCATTTGCTGAAAATGAATAAATGAGGCGGATTGTGTTGTACAAGTTTCGCTCGTTCGTGAACAGTCGCTAAATCTATGAGGGAGTAAATCAGACGTATCGCTTTCGCGAAAACAAATGAAAACGGGCAGCCGTTCAGCTGCCCGTTTTCTTATACTCTCTTTTTAAGTGGTCATTTTCTGCGTTCAGGAAGTGGGATCTGAGCCAGAATCACTGCCACAAATACCAGAACACAGCCAAGTAATTCTTTTTCCGTAAGGATCTCGTGGAGGATCAGTGCACCGAAGAGGGCGGCGAATACTGATTCCAGACTCATGAGCAGGGTTGCGACAGTTGGTCTGGTATAGCGTTGTGCCACAACCTGCAGGGTATAAGCTACACCGCTGGAGAGAACGCCGGCATAGAGAATCGTCAGTTTGGCGTCCCAGATAGCGGTCCAGGTTGGTGTCTCAAAGATCACGGTCAGTATGGTGGAGAAAACAGCAGCCACCAGAAACTGTACACAGGAGATCATGATACTGTCGGTTTTCTGTGCGGTGAAATGGTCGATGACCATGATGTGTACAGAAAAGCAGAGGGCACACAGCAGACAGAAGAGGTCGCCGGTTCCGATGGTAAAGCCTTCTTTGATACAGAGGAGCCAGAAACCTGTCAGTGCAATGGCTACGCAGAGCCAGATGATCTTAGGGATTCTTTTTTTCAGGAAGATACCCAGGATCGGAACGAGAATGATATACAGTGCCGTGATGAAACCGGCTTTTCCTGCAGTGGTCATACTGACACCGATCTGCTGGACGCAGCTGGCGATTCCCAGGACCAGACCACAGAAGATACCTCCGCGGATGGAGTTTCTGTTCAGCTCACTGTTTTCTTCTTTGGTCAGAGGATGCTCTTTCTGGCCTGTTTTACGGAAGAAGAGAACCACTGGGATCAGTACAAGAAAACCGATATAGTTTCGTGACATGTTATAGGTAAAGGGACCTACGTACTCCATTCCGGCACTCTGGGCTACGAAGGCGGAACCCCAGATGAGAGCGGTGATGAGCAGCATCAGGTTGCCCTGCATTTCTTTTTTCATATGATTTCTTTTGCTCCTTTTTGCCTGATCAGTTAACATAATTTTTAGAAACAATACATGGAAATTGTCTTGTTTCAGACCAGTGTCTATTTTATAATGATTCTACTCGATTGTAAAACAGAAAATC
>JAKSRN010000284.1 GCA_024403585.1 Lachnospiraceae bacterium
TCAGACGAATCTCCACTCCCTCATTAGAAAGCAATTCATCAAACACATAGTTCAGATGCGGCGTCACTGCCAGCTGCGAGAGCAGCATAGCAGACATATTGTTGGCAACGACGAAATCCGTATTATTTCTCTTGCGAATCAACTCTCGATTATTTTCAAAATTCAATTCAATCGTGATATTGAAGGTTCTTCCGAGACGAATCTGCAGGTCGACCAGCTTCAGATACACCAGAATATTGTGGACATCCGACTCCTCTCGCTCTTTCTCTTCATTATTCAGCAGAATGACATGGTTGACATCCTCCGTCAGTTCCGTCAAAATTCCCTCTTCCATCAGACTACCAGACTCGAAAGATATCTTCCTATCCGTCATCCCCTCTGAGCATGCCTTGATTGCCTTCTTTTGCCTCTTACTAACCTCAGCAAATACCACTTGCTTCACACTCTCAGGTAGTTCCAGCAGAATTCTTTCAATCTGCTCATTGCAGCCGATGATCAGGATCTTTCTCGATTCACAAATCTCATGCTCGTGCATCTCATTAATAACGAGATCATGAACTTCCTGATGAGTAAGTTTATAACCATTCTTCACTTTTGCCATATAAACCAGCCGGTCACCAGCCTGCAGAGTCTCATTCAGAGCCTGTCCAAGAATTACATCCTCTCCTCTCAGCAGACCAACAGGAACACCATCATCCATGGTCTGATACAACTCACTGAAAGTCTTTCCAATGATATCAGGATTAGAATTCACATAAAGCTCGGCCCCTTCAAAATTCATTACTTCAATAAATGTCTTCGCAATACCAGGCTGTGAACAGGCATGCGCAATGATTCGCGCGATGACATCATTTGTCTGAATCATCTGGATATTATTTCTCTTTGTCAAAGTTTCAGGGAAGAGGAATTCATTCCTGGTGACAGATGTAGTAATCCGAACATTTGCTTCAGGGTATTCTTTGAGACGGTTGATCACAGCAAGAGCCGATTTAACAGTCTTCATATCATCATAGCAGCTAATGATTACCGATTTTGCGGTCTCAATGGAACAACACTCCAGAGCCGCTGTACTACAAATATCGATTTTTCGATAGATCAGTTTTACATTTTTAGGAAGCACTATATTATCGCGGATTTCCGCTTCCATCTCATCTTTCTCGCCCTCGCCGGCAACAACCAGACAAAGCTTTTCATTACTTTCCACAGCAGCAATCAGCTGAGAAATCACTTCATAGGCACCACTCTCAAATCCCAGAACAACCGTGTGCCCTTCCTCCACAACAAGGGAATTTCCCTTTTTCAGAGAATCTATCTTCTCTTCAATTGCCGTGCTTACGATACCGATCAGAACACTGGTAAACAAGAGACCAAACATAGCCGCGATGGCAGTTGGAATCAGGAATCCAAGACCACCGTCCTCAGAGTACGGCATCCATGCATTAATAACCGTGGTGATCACATCCCATGCCGTGCTGGTTACACCGTCTTCACTGGGCTCGATTCCATTGATGATGCCGACAATAACGATCACAACAACAATAGTGAGCACGGCAAGCATGAGGATCATGGCACCAGTACCTTTAGACATCTGGTTGTCAAACCAGTATTGAAATTTTTTCTTAAATTTATTCATAAGGCCTCCTTGCTAGCTACAGAATCGGAAATACGCATCCGTTAAGCATCCGTTCCTCCCATTCGAAAACTCTCCAAATCAGATACTCTATTATATCGTGTTTTTCAAAAAATGTCACGTTTTGGACACTAAGGAATGTTTGCAAAATGACTATTGTCGACGGAGGTGCATATTCCAAACGAGATAAAGTGCTGCCTCATAACTGAAAACAGTTATAAAACAACACCTTATCTTAACGTACAAATCTTTTTCCCGTAAATGCAATCTCATCAACCGTTTCAACCATAACCGCCAATTCTTCCATCCGCAATTCTCCCAAAAACTTCTCCTGAACCTCTCGCATCAACGATTCTTCGTATGCAACTTTCTCTCTTATCAAAGACTCCTTACATGTAACTCCCTCTGACACCCGCGACTCCTCACATTCACCTTCTTCTCGATCCAGAACTCCTGTATCTACATCTTCCCGCACCAGAATCCGAACCATCAATTTCGACCCGCACAGAACCGCTTCATAATTCAAAATCTCATCAAATCCCAGCAAAATCTCATCCAACTGCGTAATAGACACCCTGCCATTCCGCTCATCGATCCTTCCAAACACCCGAACCAGATTACCATCCTCCCTGATCTCAGCCAGATCCCCGGTCCGATATCGAATCAAGGGAAGCGCCTCTCTTTTCAACGTAGTCAGCAACAACTCCCCCTCATCCGATACTTCCAGCAGAACATCGCTCCTCGGAATCATGCCCTCTTCCAAAGGAGTTTCCACAGCACAGCCAAGCCCACTTTCCGTAATACCATAGTGTACGAATGCTCTGCACTCCCAGTATTTCTCAATGGTAGCAATTGCCGACTTCGCACAATAATCTGCAGATAAAAGAACGCATCTCGGCCGAAAGTCAGGCATCATCAAAGCCAGTTGCCTGATCTGTACCGGAAATCCAACCAGTACCGCCAACTGCCGCTCCCTGCAAAACCGAATAGCATCCTCAAAATCCCGAATAATACCATACACGCAAGGCTTCGCACCGAATCTCAAAACAGCCCTGGACAAAAGATCCGAAAGACCATCCGGATTACTGCCTGGCATAAAAATCCCAACAGATTCTCCCGTCTCACACAGGCAATGCATTCCATGGTGGAAAAATTCCACCGTTCCCTCCAGATCTCTTTCAGAAAATGCCAGCCTCTTAGGAGCCGCCGTACTACCGGAAGTCATCAACGTCACCATACGCTTAATCTTCCAGGGCGGTGTACAGGTCATCTCATCCAGACTCTCCAGGAGATCAGCACAACTGATGGTTGGAATCATTTTCAAATCCTCCAACGATTCAAGAGGTTTCTCCGGCAGATAAGAATAGAAAGAGCTGTTCTCCCTTGCATAAGCAATCTGCTGGTTCAGAAGAGATATCTTCTCCTCAATTGGAATAGAAAAGAGATCCTCATAAGATCTCTTTCCC
>JAKSRN010000285.1 GCA_024403585.1 Lachnospiraceae bacterium
GAATAAAAAGCAACTCGTCCTGATGTACATAAATAATAGAAAAGGAGAGAACAAGACATGAAAATTTATGACGAACTGGTTGCCCGTGGTCTGATCGCCCAGGTAACAAACGAAGAAGAGATCCGTGAGATGGTAGATAATGGTAAAGCTACTTTCTATATTGGTTTTGACCCAACAGCTGATTCCCTTCATGTTGGACACTTTATGGCACTTTGCCTGATGAAACGTCTGCAGATGGCTGGCAACAAACCAATCGCCCTGATCGGTGGTGGTACAGCTATGATCGGAGACCCATCCGGACGTACAGATATGCGTTCTATGATGACTCCAGAGACAATCCAGCACAACTGTGATTGCTTCAAAGTACAGATGAGCCGTTTTATCGATTTCTCTGACGGAAAAGCCCTGATGGTAAACAATGCAGACTGGCTGCTGAAACAGAACTACGTTGAGTTCATCCGTGAGATCGGACCATGCTTCTCTGTAAATAACATGCTTCGTGCAGAGTGCTACAAACAGCGTATGGAGAAAGGTCTTTCCTTCCTGGAGTTCAACTACATGCTCATGCAGTCCTTCGACTTCTACATGCTGTTCCAGGAGTACGGCTGCAATATGCAGTTCGGTGGAGATGATCAGTGGTCCAACATGCTTGGCGGTACAGAGCTGATCCGTAAAAAACTCCACAAAGATGCACATGCTATGACCATCACACTGCTTATGAACTCTGAGGGCAAAAAGATGGGTAAAACAGCAAAAGGTGCTGTATGGCTTGATCCAAACAAAACTTCTCCATTCGATTTCTACCAGTACTGGAGAAATGTTGGCGACCAGGATGTTCTCAAATGTCTCCGTATGCTGACATTCCTGCCACTGGAGCAGATCGATGAGATGGACAAATGGGAAGGAAGCCAGCTGAACAAAGCAAAAGAGATCCTTGCATTCGAGCTGACAAAACTGGTTCATGGCGAGGAAGAGGCTAAAAAAGCAGAGTCCGGTGCAAAAGCTATGTTCGCAGGAGCAGGAGATGCTGCAAATATGCCTACAGTAGAGCTGACAGCAGAGGACTTCGGCGAGGAAGGTATTGACATCATCTCCCTTCTTGTAAAAGCAGAGCTTGTTAAAACACGTTCCGAGGGACGCCGTGCATGTGAGCAGGGTGGAGTAACATTTGCAGATGCTAAAGTTACTGATTTCAAGAAAGTGATCACAAAAGAGGACATTGCTGCAGAGGGTAGCGTTCTGAAACGTGGTAAAAAAGCATTCAAGAAGATTGTTGTGAAATAAAGATAATACTATGATTTAGTAAGTAGAGAACGGAGCTGTCTGGAGAGACAGCTCCTTTTTTGATAAATATATGAAAGTTTCTGGTATGTGTCATAAAAATACAAAAACACAGAAAACATAATTGAAAATAATACTTTAATATGGTAGAGTGATAAAAGGTCAAAACAAAACAGATTTTTGCCATGTTTATCAAACCAAAAAAGAGAGGGTGGAACTATGAGTAAGAAAATTGCCTTTATAGGCAGCAGTGGCGGTAACCTGTTTAAACAGGGTGGAAACAACATCGCCGGCATGATGAAAGAGATCCTGGCGCAGACTGGTGCGGCAGAGATGGAAGTGGCTTTTGTACAGTATGTTATGGCATCTGACAGTCTGGATGTGGTAGGTGCAGACAGCCCTGCTACACTTTATACCTGGAATGCTGATACGAAATCTGTAGAAGCAAGCTTCAAGGGTACACTGGCTGAGGTGAATGAGGAAGCTAAAAAAGTTGACGAAGAACTGGCAGGTCTGATCTCTGCAGGACAGATCGATGGTGTTATGTTTGTAAGTGCTGATGCAAAAGGTACGAATAATAAAGCATTTGCAGCAGCTGCTGAGAAAAAGATTCCTATGGCTGGAACCGGTGGAACAGGAGTTGCTTATGTACAGAGCATGGGCTGCAATGTGATCTCTGCTTCCGGTACAACAGGTACTACAAACAGAACAAGAGCTGTAGCATTCACAACTGCACTGTCTAAAAACTGGAATATCAAATATCGTCCGGTTATCGGTAATACCGGATCAGGCGTTGCTGAGCAGAATAGCGGAAATGTATGGAAACGTGTAAATATCCGCGGTATTATGATGACTTCTCTGCCTGCATTCATTGCAATGGCCCTTTGCCTGGCTTGCAGTAAGATTCCTGGATGTGATCCATTATCCGGTCTTTTTGATACACTTGTAACTTATATCCCTGTAGTAATCTGTGCGATCGCAGCGAAACAGGTTTCAGGACTTGATGAGGTTGGTGTTGTTGCCGGTATCATCGCAGGTGTTCTCGCTATGGACGGTGGAATCATCGGTGGTCTTGTAATCGGTATCCTGGCAGGTGTATTTGCTTACTACATCAGTCTTTTCTGTTATCGTCGTAACATTCCAGGAACAACTGTTAACATCTGTTCCGGTGGTATCTCAGGTCTGGCAGCTGGTCTGATCGGTATGTATATCCTTGCTCCGATCTGTCTGTGGCTTGGTAATGGTATCTGTGATGTAATTAACTTCTGTATCGACTTTAACTCTATTCTTGCAGGAGCAGTGGCAGGTCTTCTGATCTGGCCGGCAATCATTGGTGGTGTATATCATGCAGCAATCCTTCCGATCGTTCTTCTTGAGATCGAGGCAACAGGTTTCTCTTTCCTTGGTGCGATCGATATGACAGGACTGGTTATGGTATCTGCAGGTATCACTCTGGCAAATATCTTCTTCCCGAAGGATAAAGGACAGGCAGCAGCAGCTCTTCCTGGATTTGTGATCAATGTTGGCTTCGGTACATTTGTAGAGGCAGCTTATCCATTCATGTTTGCAAGTAAACTGGTATTCGCAGGTTCTCTGATCTCTGCAGCAGTTTCCGGCGCACTGGTTGGTCTCTTTGATGTAAAAGGAACTGCTTATGTACCAAGTTTCATGGCTCCATTCATGGCACAGGAAGGAAAAGAGATCTCATTCCTGATCTGTATGCTGGTAGCTGCAGGACTTGCATTCGTGATCACTGTAGCAGCTAACAAATTCGAGTCAAAGAAGGCAGCGGCGTAAAGAAAGCAATAGCT
>JAKSRN010000286.1 GCA_024403585.1 Lachnospiraceae bacterium
ATGAACAGAGAAGAGATGAACCGTATTAAGGAAGAAAGAGGCTATAGCTTTAAACAGCTTGCCGAATACTCAGGTGTTCCTGTCGTTACATTACAGAAGATTTTTTCCGGTGCAACCGCCAATCCAAGGAAAGCTACACTAGATGCAATTGAAAGGGTTCTGGTATCTGAGGAAAATGTTTATCAGGGAAAAGCCTTTCAGTACTATAAAGAAGCAACGCCGAATGTGATGGCAATTGCTGAGGAGGCGGCCAAGTATCTCCGTAAAGAGCAGGGGAATTATACAATTGAAGATTACAGAGCAATACCTGATCAATACAGAGTGGAACTGATCGATGGTGTGATTTACGAGATGACCGCTCCAAGAACTGTTCATCAGGATATTGCAGCTATTGTCCATATGGCTTTCTATGAGCATATTCGTAAAAACAAAAAGCCGTGCAAGGTATTTGAGGCACCTACAGACGTTCAGATTTCCTGTGATAATAAGACAATGGTTCAGCCGGATGTGCTGGTTGTGTGTGATCGAAGTAAGATCAGGGGATTTGGAATTTATGGGGCACCCGATTTTATACTGGAGATTCTATCAAAATCTACCAGAAAGAAAGACATGACCGTAAAGCTGGGTAAGTATCAGGAAGCAGGAGTAAGAGAATACTGGATCATTGATCCGTATAAATCGATTTTGATCGTATATGATCTTGAGGATGAAGACTATATTCCTGCTGTTTATCCTGTAGAAGGCAAGGTCCCGGTCAGAATTACAGGAGGAGAACTGGAAATAGATCTTGATCTGGTGGCTGAGTCAATCCGGGAACTGGGAAGTCTTGAGTGAGTTCCGACGGATACTTAACTTTTCGTTTTTGGTAAAAAGGATTGACCGAATCGGAAATTGTATTATTACGATTTCAATGGTAAAATAAATATGCTTTTTATTGGGGAATATTTCCCAGGACAACAAAAAAGAACAGGAGTGGCGGATTATGGAAAAATCAAAAGTATATTTTACTGACTTTAGATGTGCGGCAAATGTCGGACTTCCTAAAAAACTGAAAAAACTCTGTGTTGCTGCAGGTCTGCAGACAATCGAAATGGAGAGAAAATTCGTTGCAATCAAGATGCATTTTGGTGAGCTGGGTAATGTGGCTTTCCTGCGTCCGAACTATGCAAAAGCAGTTGCTGATCTGGTTAAAGAGGTTGGTGGAAAACCTTTCCTGACTGACTGTAATACTCTGTATCCGGGTTCCCGTAAGAATGCACTGGAGCATATCAGTTGTGCACAGGAGAACGGATTCAACGAGCTGTCTACAGGCTGCCATATTATTATCGGTGACGGACTTCGCGGAACAGACGACATTGCAGTTCCGATCGAGGGTGGCGAGTATTGTGAGGAGGCTTACATCGGCCGTGCAATTATGGATGCAGATGTGTTTATCTCCCTGAACCATTTCAAAGGACATGAGTGTACTGGATTCGGTGGCGCTCTGAAGAACATCGGTATGGGATGCGGAAGCCGTGCAGGTAAGATGCACCAGCACAACCATGGAAAACCGGTTGTAAAAACTAAAAAATGCCGTGGCTGCAAACGCTGTACAAAAGAGTGTGGATCTGACGCTATCACAGTAATGGACGGAAAAGCATCCATTAATACAGATATCTGCAAGGGCTGTGGTCGTTGTATCGGTGCATGTGCATTCGATGCTATCTTCAATCCAAACGACAATGCAAACGAGGTTCTTGGCTGCAAGATCGCTGAGTACTCCAAAGCTGTTATCGACAAACGTCCAAACTTCCATGTAAGTCTTGTTATGGATATCTCTCCAAACTGCGACTGCCATTCCGAGAACGATGCACCGATCCTTCCAAACATCGGTATGTTCGCATCCTTCGACCCGGTTGCTTTGGATCAGGCTTGTGTAGATGCGTGTCTGAAACAGACTCCAATCCGCAACTCTCAGCTGGGAGATAACCTTGCGAAAGAGGATTGGGAGCACCACCATGATCATTTCATGGATTCCAACCCGAATATCCGCTACAAAGAGACTCTGGAGCATGCAGAGAAGATCGGTATCGGAACAAGAGAGTATGAGCTGATCACCATCTGATCGATAGAAAGCAGAGTTGAATAAAACATAGGGACGGTTCTTTTGTTACATGTTGGCAGAAGAGCCGTCCTTTTTACGTGGGAACAAAGCTGTGTCTTATATAGCTATTGACCGCGGGAGTGTGTCGTAGACGCACTTTGTTCTTGCTGAACATGTAAATTCCACTTTGAGTTGACGGAATATCGCTGTAGAGATACTATATACATATATCGCTACAGCGATACTTTTGGATGTTCACTAAGTCAGATTCTTACTTAACGAGGGAAGCAGAAATGATCGTATTTCATGGCTCAGAAAAAATCATCAGACAGCCTTCATTTACAAAAGGAAACTATACCAATGATTATGGTAAAGGATTCTATTGCACGGAGGATATTGAGTTGGCTAAGGAGTGGGCCTGTAAAAAGAAGACCAATGGTTTTGTAAATCAGTATTCCATTGATCTGAATGGATTATCTGTGTGCAATCTGAACGGTGGAAACTATCATATTCTTCATTGGCTGGCTCTCCTGACAAAACACAGGAGTTACTGGCAACAGAAAAGTATTGCGGAACAAGCAAAGAATTATCTGCAGGAGCATTTTCTGATTGATATTTCCGGTTTTGATGTGATTACAGGCTATCGTGCGGATGATTCTTATTATTCTTTTGCTCAGGATTTCATTATGGGTACCATTTCTCTCCAAAAGCTTGCAGTTGCCATGCGGCTTGGAAACTTAGGAGAGCAGATTGTTTTAAAATCGGAGAAAGCATTTGAGCAGATTCAATATGAGTGCTGTGAGATTGCTTTGGCGGAAGAATATTATGTGAAAAAATCACAGAGAGATCTGGAGGCGAGAAGGGCATATCAGGAAACAAGGGGATCTCTGGATTTTTCCAATGATATATATATGATTGATATTCTGAGAGGGAGGGTGAGCGAAGATGAGTTATTCTTACAATGAATTATATCTGCCACTGGCTCAGAGAGTTCTGGG
>JAKSRN010000287.1 GCA_024403585.1 Lachnospiraceae bacterium
TAAATAAAAAAAAGCGAATCATCAGATTCGCTGTAGTGGACCTTCGGGGGCTCGAACCCAGGACCGACCGGTTATGAGCCGGTTGCTCTAACCAACTGAGCTAAAGGTCCAAAAAAATAAAGCCGATGAACGGACTCGAACCGTTAACCTGCTGATTACAAATCAGCTGCTCTGCCAATTGAGCCACATCGGCTTGTCTTACCTGATAAATCATATTATCTGTAATCCGATATTTATTATAACAGATACTGAATAAAATGCAAGAGGAATTTACAGGAAGATTGACTTTTCTAAATAGTGTGTCTACAATGGTTTCGAAACAAACCTGGCAAGTGTTCAAGCGGAAAGAGCGATGTGAAACAGGTCCGTTTTCAAAATCTAAATTGAAAGAAGGTTATAGTTTTGAACAGAGATCTTACAATCGGTCGACCGGAGTCGGTTCTCTGGAGGTTTTGTCTTCCATTGTTTGGAAGTGTTATTTTTCAGCAGATGTATAATATCGCTGACAGTCTTGTGGCAGGTAATTATATAGGCGAACATGCTCTTGCTGCTGTAGGAAACAGTTATGAGATCACACTCGTATTTATTGCATTTGCGTTTGGCTGTAACATTGGTTGTTCTGTTATTACGTCACAATTGTTTGGTGCAAAGAGAATACAGGAGATGAAGACGGCTGTTAGTACATCTCTGATCGCAACAGCAGTTCTTTGCGGTCTCTTGATGTTGGGCGGTCTTCTGCTGAGTGAAAAGCTTCTGCTCCTGATCCATACGCCAGCTGAATTGATGGCAGATTCCCAGCTGTACCTGAATATTTATATCTGGGGTCTTCCCTTCATGTTTTTCTATAATATAGCGAATGGAATCTTTTCTGCGCTGGGTGATTCCAGAACGCCTTTTATCTTCCTGGCATGTTCTTCAGTGGCGAATATTCTGATGGATATTCTCTTTGTGGCACAGTTACAGATGGGTGTGGCAGGCGTTGCGTGGGCAACTTTTATCTGTCAGGGAATCAGCGCAGTACTGGCCATGGCTGTAGTATTAAAAAGAATGAAGAATGTTGCGCCGGAAGTGAAAGCACCTTTGTTTTCAGGCAAACTGCTGGGCCGGATTGCTTTGATCGCAATTCCGAGTATCCTGCAGCAGAGTTTCATTTCCGTAGGAAACATTATGATCCAGGGTATGATCAATAGTTTCGGTGCCGGTGTTATGGCCGGTTATTCCGCTGCGATCAAGCTGAACAATCTGGTGATCACTTCCTTTACAACACTGGGTAATGGAATCTCCAACTTTACTGCACAGAATTATGGTGCAGGAAAAACGGATCGAATCAGGGAAGGCTTCAAGGCAGGCTGGAAACTGATCTGGCTTTTGTGTATTCCTTTTATGATCCTGTACTTTGTATTCGGCAGACAATTAACCGGTTTCTTTATGAAGGAGGCATCAGAAGATGCATTGTCTTCCGGTCTTCGTTTCCTTAGAATTGTAACTCCATTCTATCTGATCGTTTCTCTGAAGCTTGTGTCAGATGGAATCCTTCGCGGAACCGGAGCTATGAAGCAGTTTATGACAGGTACTTTGACGGATCTGATCCTCCGTGTTGTACTTGCCTTCTTCCTGTCCGGAACAGCCCTTGGTTCGGTTGGAATCTGGTGCTCCTGGCCAATCGGCTGGTCTGTTGCCTGTGCAATCTCTGTTGCTTTCTGTGTTACAGGCCCCTGGTTTCGGAAGAAATCATAAAACAGGGTGTTGCAGGATAGCTGGTTTCCTAATATAATAAATATTCATGGGATGAAGCACTTCTCAGAAAAAGAAGGGTATCCCAGCTGTTCAAAGAAATATCATATAGGAGAGTGAAAGAATTATGCTGGTATCTATTGTTATACCTTGCTATAACTCAGAGCATACAATTGAAAAAGTTGTAGATCTTTGTATGGAAGAATTTGACAAGATGGATGATTTCGATTGTGAGATGGTCCTGGTCAATGATTATTCCAAAGATAAGACATTTGAAGCAATCAGACGTGCGGCTGCAAAATATCCGAATGTAACAGGTGTAAACCTGGCGAAGAATTTCGGTCAGCATGCAGCGATCATGGCTGGTCTGCATTATGCACACGGTGATTATGTAATGGCCATGGATGATGACCTTCAGAATCATCCTTCCCAGATTCCGCAGTTTCTGGATAAGATCGCAGAAGGCTACGATGTAGTATTCGGTGTGTTTAAAGAGAGACATTTCTCTGCATGGAAGAACTTTACCGGCGCTGTAAGCCGCTTCCTTCTCTTTAAGATGATCGATCGACCAAAGAATATCCAGATGGGCAGCTTCTGGCTGGCAAGAAAATTTGTTATTGATAAAGCGTTAGAGTATGAAGGTAACAGTGCTTTTGTACAGCTGCTGTTCTTCCGTACCACTCATAATGTGGCCAATATCGAGATCGATCATTTTGACAGAGCTGTTGGTACATCCAATTATACCTTCCGTAAAGGACTGAAGCTTTTCATGTCCATGATCAACTATTCTGATTTCCCGCTGCGATTTGCAGAATATCTGGGTGCCCTCTTCTCCGGGATCGGCTTCCTTGCGGCAATCATTGTATTTATCATGAAGCTTGTGAATCCGGCTATGCAGGCCGGCTGGCCATCCATCATGTGTACCCTTCTGATCCTGTTTGGTTTTGCCTTCCTGATCCTGGGTATTCTCGGAGAGTATATCGGAAGAGTAATGTTTACTGTTAACGGTTCGCCTCAGTATGTAGTAAGGGATATTGTGGGAACAACTGACCAGGCTATGGAAGCTGGTGTACCTAGTAAGGGGAAGAAATAATGGAGAGAAAAAATCCAAGAGCAAGTTATACAATCCGTGTTATCGCAGGTGCTTATGTAGCATATCTTGCATTTAAAGTTGTGAAAATAACACTTGCAGGAGATGGTTCCATGTCTGTACCGCTTGCAGTCTTCTTCGCAGTTGTTATGGCTGGATGCGGTATCTATTTGGTAATCAATGGACTTATGGGTTTCAGAAGACTGAAAGATGAGGAAGAAGCGATTGCTGCAGCTATGGCAGAAGAAGCGG
>JAKSRN010000288.1 GCA_024403585.1 Lachnospiraceae bacterium
AGAAATCAGCTGAAAAACTGGAAATATGATTTTGATATGGTTCGGACCGAAGAGGTCCGAACCTTTCCCGTGAAGCAGGAACCGATCCTGTTCAGGGGAAAGGTTAATGCCGGACAAAACAGGCAGAGGCGTCAGATAGACAGATCGAAACAGACAGAAGCGACAGAATAGACAGGTCGAAACTGCCTGACAAAACAATTAGAAGCAAAGGAGATTCTGGTTATGGGAATCATCAGAGCTAAAAAACTGAGTTATGATTACGTGCGCTATGATGAAGAAGAAAATAAAGAAGCAAGTGTGCTGCACGCAGTGAAGGATGTGGATCTGGATGTTGAAGCAGGACAGTTTATTGCCATTCTGGGGCATAACGGCAGTGGCAAATCTACACTGGCCAAGCATCTCAACGCCCTTCTGATCCCTACCGGCGGAACTTTATGGATCGATGAGATGGATACAAAGGAGGAAGCCAATACCTTCCGTATACGAAAAAGAGCAGGCATGGTATTCCAGAATCCGGATAACCAGATCATTGCCTCTGTGGTGGAGGAGGATGTGGGTTTTGGTCCTGAAAACCTGGGAGTTCCGACAGAAGAAATCTGGAAGCGCGTGGAAGAAGCTCTGAAAGTAACGGGAATGGCTGCCTACAGAAAACATTCTCCTAACCGTCTTTCCGGCGGTCAGAAACAGAGAGTAGCCATCGCAGGCGTTATGGCTATGCATCCAAAATGCATTATCCTGGACGAGCCAACCGCCATGCTGGATCCCAACGGTCGAAAAGAAGTGCTGGATGCGGTCAAGGAACTGAACCGTAAAGAGGGAATCACGGTAATCCTGATCACCCATTATATGGAAGAGGTGGTAGATGCGGATCGCGTCTATGTCATGGATGACGGAAACCTGGTAATGCAGGGGACTCCGAGGGAGATTTTCTCACAGGTGGAAAGACTGAAGAGCCTTCGTCTGGATGTACCTCAGGTAACACTCCTGGCCCATGAGCTGAAGCAAGAGGGCGTAGCCGGAATGGAAGGGATTCTTACTATAGAAGAACTGGTGGATGCATTATGTCTATAACATTGGAAAATGCTGTTTATACCTACAGCAAGGGAACTGCATATGAGATCACGGCCCTGGATCATGTGTCACTGACTATTGAACAGGGTGAGTTTATAGGTGTGATCGGTCATACCGGAAGCGGTAAATCCACCATGGTACAGCTGATGAATGGTCTGATCCGTCCCACAGGCGGTAGAGTCTTATACAATGGGGAGGATATCTGGGCAGATAAATATGACAGAAGACAGCTGAGATTCCATGTGGGTCTGGTTTTCCAGTATCCGGAGCATCAGCTTTTTGAGACAACTGTACTTGCAGATGTATGCTTTGGTCCAAAGAATCAGGGCCTGTCTCCGGAAGCCTGCAAAGAGCAGGCCGTTAAAGCGCTGGAGCAGGTGGGTCTTTCGGAGGAGTATTACGAAAAATCACCATTTGAGTTGTCTGGCGGACAAAAACGTAAGGTTGCCATTGCCGGTGTTCTGGCTATGAATCCGGATATGATGATCCTGGATGAGCCTACAGCAGGTCTGGATCCAAAAGGAAGAGACGAAGTACTGGAGCAGCTGGCATTTTTAAAGAAAGAAAGGGGCATTACGATTGTCCTTGTTTCTCATAGTATGGAAGATGTGGCGAAATATGTGGACCGTATTCTGGTTATGAATGGCGGTAAAAAGGTCTATGATGATCTGCCTGCAAATGTCTTCTCCCATTACAAAGAGCTGGAGGAGATGGGACTTGCGGCTCCGCAGATGACGTATATTCTACATGCTCTGGCTGCAAAAGGCCTGGAAGTTGACACCGGCGCCATTACGCTGGAAAGTGCCAGAGATACGATCGTGCAGGCATTGAAAAAAAGAGACGGGAGGCTGTAAGAGATGTTGAAAGATATCACACTGGGACAGTATTACCCGGCTGAATCCATATTGCACAGAATGGACCCCCGAGTGAAGATCATCGGAACGCTGATCTATATTGTATCCCTGTTCGTATTCAGAAGCTGGGGATTTATCCTTGGAACGCTTTTCCTGGCAGCAGTGATCCTGATGTCAAAGATCCCTTTTTCCTATATGATCAAGGGTCTGAAAACAATTTTTATATTGATGCTTTTTACAATGGCATTAAATACATTCCTGACACCAGGTGAGGCAATCTGGTCATGGAAGTTTTTACATATTACAAAAGAGGGTCTTTCCATGGCCGGAAAAACAGGACTTCGTCTTGTGTATCTGGTACTGGGAGCATCCCTGATGACTTTAACCACTACACCGACAAAGCTGACCGATGCCATCGAAAAGCTGCTGAAGCCTTTCCGTGTGATCAAGGTTCCGGCTCATGAGATCGCAATGATGATGTCCATCGCTCTTCGCTTTATCCCGATTCTTATGGAAGAAACAGATAAGATCATGAAGGCGCAGATGGCTAGAGGCGCTGATTTTGAAAGCGGTGGAATCGGCAAGCGAATCAAAGCACTGGTTCCTCTTCTTGTACCGCTGTTTGTGTCTGCTTTCAGAAGAGCCAATGATCTGGCACTTGCTATGGAAGCAAGATGTTATGCAGGCGGAGATGGCCGTACCCAGATGAAACCGCTGAGATATGAGGGTCGTGACAGGATTGCTTATGTGGTGATATGGCTGTATCTCGGTATTGCAATTGCAGTAAGAATTCTGCTGCACTGGTAAGGAGATTTACTGGTAAGGAGAATACTATGAAGCGTATAAAGCTGACCGTGGCATATGACGGAACCAATTATTGTGGCTGGCAGGTTCAGCCTAACGGACTGACCGTGCAGGAAGTACTGAATAAAACATTGAGTGATTTCCTGAAAGAGGATATTCATACCATCGGAGCAAGTCGAACCGATGCCGGTGTCCACGCAAAGGGTAATGTTGCCGTGTTCGATACCAATGCCAGAATGCCTGGCGAGAAGATGTCCTTTGCTTTGAATACCAGACTGCCGGATGATATACGAATTCAGAAATCAGAAGAAGTTCCCATGGATTTTCATCCGAGATTTACTTCCAC
>JAKSRN010000289.1 GCA_024403585.1 Lachnospiraceae bacterium
CCGGGCGGGAATTCTCCGATCTTCGTACAGCGTCTGCTCTTCGCATGGCTTCCTGGCGACGCAGCTCGTTCTGTCGGCGCATCTCTTCCTGACGAAGCATTTCATTCTGTCTGCGCATCTCTTCCTGGCGACGCAGCTCCTCCTGTCGGCGCATCTCCTCCTGTCTGCCAGGCATATTGCGGCGACGGAACTGTCTTGCCTCTTTTCTTCTCTGAAGCCGGATGGCGTCATCCTCATCTTCACGAAGAATATAGAGTCCCTGCACGATGGAGATCATGATAATGGTACACATAACAGAACTTCCGCCATAGCTGACCAGTGGCAGAGTAACACCTGTCATTGGGATAAACTTGGTGGTACCTCCAATGGTAAGGAATACCTGGAAACAGTATTCTGTTCCAAGACCGATGGCTACCAGTTTATAGAATGGCTCTTTCAGTTTCATGGAAATATTGACGATCAGGAAATACATACCCATGCACAGAAGGATCAGGCAGATTCCAAAGAGGATACCCATCTCCTCACAGATTGCAGCATAGGTAAAATCGACCCTTGCCAGCGGGATCATCTCCGGATTGCCCAGGAAAAGTCCGGTTCCCCAGAGACCACCTGCACAAACACCGAAGAGTGCCTGCACGATCTGATATCCGGTACCCTGATAATCAGCAAAAGGATCTCTCCATACACTGAAACGTACACGGATGTGACTGAACAGTTTATAGGCTGCCACAGAGGCAACACCCATACCGCCAAGTCCCAAAGCTGCATAGCCCACCTTGCCGGTTGCCACATAGACCATAACCACGTATGCCATGAAATAGATCAGGGCCGCTCCCAGATCCTTCGACAGCACCAGAATGATCACATGCATAGCAGCCACAACAGTAGTGATCGCAACCTGATGGAAGTCAGTCACTTCACGCAGCATTCCTGCAATAAAGAATACAAAGGTGATCTTTACAAATTCAGAGAACTGGAAGGTAATACCGCCAATCTCAATAGACAGGTTGGCTCCTCCCGTTACCCTGGACAGTCCAAGAACTGCCACCAGAAGGACAATACCCACGACTGCATAAGCCACGGTCATCTGTCTGATAAATCTTGCTTTTCTTACGATAACCGGAATCAGCATGGATACTGCAGTGGATACTGCAACGATCATAAGCTGTTTGATGGCATAATTGATCCCCAGACGAGTCTGGATCACAAATCCGATGGACAAAAGCATACACATCGTATTCAGAAGAATCAGCGATGCTTTTTTATACACCAGACGATACATAGCCTGCACCAGCAGGATGTAGATGACTACACCCAGATAGATGATCAGCATCTCCATCTGTTGTTTGACACAGTACATCACGATGTAGGCCAGGAAGTTGAAGAAAAGCATCAGGATGATCTGCTTGCGCATGATCCGGTTTTTCTGCTCCTTGCTCCTGAACCTCAGCACCATAAAGGTTTCAATCGTAAAAAGTACCATGATGAGTAAAAGCACATATTTTGATACTTCAACAATAATTTTAACCATAGTTATTTATTCTACTCCTCGCTTAAAATGCCCTCTTGTGGTATCAGGAAGCTTCTCCCCTCCAGAATCTTCCCCACATACAAAGGTTTTTACAAAGGCTCTCACCACAGCCGCCGCATCTTTTGCCTTCTCTGTTGTCAGATGCACACGGAGTGACTCGGTTCCCAGACCTCGGATGCGTCCTGCATCCTTCAGAAGGCTGGTCGGAAGGCTGTTGTAGATAATATTGTAACAGCTGTCGCAGATACAGCGTACCGGGAATGTCATTCCCTTTCTGTCCCTGAGGCTGAGTTTTGCCCAGGCCTTTGTACACTGATCCATATTTTTCTTCAGACACTGAGCGGTGATCATCATAGGAGTTCTTCCGTAAACGATCAGCTCACTGCGGGTGTTTTCCCTGCTACGGATCTCCGCAGAATTCAGTTCCACAGGAACCGTATCTCTCGGGAATCCATGCTTTCTGTAGAAGACCTGTGCCTGGCTGTTCAAGGTATACAGGGTATAATCCAGCATACAGGCTTTCGCCAGTCCAGTTTCCCACAGACGGGCAGCTGACTCCGGGCTTCTTACCACGAAGCAGTCCACGCCCAGATTCCACATCTCCTTCAGGCTGTTTTTATACCAGGAATCCTCATCCCCACGCACCATATGCGGAAGTGCGAGGCGAAGTTTCAGATTCCGTTTTTTCATCTCATCCAGAAGTTCCTTTGCAGAGCCCAGCGGATTTTTCTTGTCCAGGAAATGGATTGGCAGGCAAAGTCCTGTCATACCGTCAATGTCCTGTACTGCCTGCATCTGCTCCTTGGTTTCAGCCATGACCCAAAGGGCACAGTCTCTTTCAGAAGACGCTTTCTTTGATTCTGCAAGAAGATTCGGAACGGCTTTAAGCGAAGTCTGTTCGTTTACCGCAAGAAGATCTGGAACCGGTTCGAATCCAGTCTGCTCCTCTTCCGCCAATAGATCCGGAACTGGCTCAAGCGCAGTCTGCTCCTCCTCCGCCTCCCTTGCAAATGATGCCAGAATCGCCTGCTCCAACTCCTCCATTCCCTCTCTTCTCAGCTCATTCAAAAGCTGCATAGGAAGGAAGAGATCCTCATCCATATCAATCTCCAGACTGTCAAAGCGAAATGCTGCATTACCCGTCTTATTCATCTGGGCCGCAACCCTTTCTCTGCTGATCGGCTGATTCTGGGCCTTCTGAATGCCCTCTTTCTCAACCATCGCCTGGAATTCCCCACAGAGAAGAACCAGTCTTGCAGGCTCACCGTAATGCAGAGACAGATAGCCCTGGACGTCCTTTTGCATCCGGGTATTCTTCCATTCTTTTCGAATCTTCTCATAGAGAAGGTTGCTGTTTTTTTGTTTCGCGTCGGTGAGCTTGGCATTTTTCAAGGCCATCATGTTCTTGCCGTTGCGGACTTTATAGTAACTCTGATGGAAACCGTCCCTGTTGAAGAGATCGTAAAGGAAGTCCATATCCTTCTTTTCCACGCGGAATTTCTCCGGATACTCCGCAAGAAGATCCAGATATT
>JAKSRN010000029.1 GCA_024403585.1 Lachnospiraceae bacterium
GATTTTTCCAAAAACGCCTCAAATCATGGCTTGAAAATCCATGATTGTCAAGAAATAAAGAAATAATAAAAGAGATTTCCAAATACCAGTTGATTTCAATGGTATATTGGAAATCTCTTTTTTTCGCGAAGGCAACGAACCAAGTACACGCTCGCGTGGATTTGGCGACTGCTCGCGATCGAGACGAAACACGCCGAGCGGGTTTCGCCTCGATTTACTTGATTTTTGACAACCACTTATGAAATTGGTTATGAAACCCTCTCTTATTGGAAAAATGATCTTGAAACATACCCTTTTATGACAATCAAGACAATCAGCAGCACTGCCCACAAGCAGATGGCTTAAAGTGCTCCGGAATATACAAAGATATAATGAAAAGGTATATTGAGACAACATATAAGATTTGACAAGTATCTATGCCGGTCATATTCTAAAAATGGATAAATATGTTATCCAATAACACCTGTAAATCAGCGGAGGATTTACAGGACCATTATGAAGGGAGAATCACATGAAGAGAAGAGCAAACAAACTGATGGCCTTGCTGTTATCCGGCTGCATGGTCTTCTCAGCTGTACCAGCCACTGTCTTCGCGGATCCGCTGCCGGACGAACCTGTCCTTTCCAGCGAATCTGATGAAGGAGGTGCTGTTACATCTGGCCAGGAAGACACTCTTCCGGAAACAGAAACAGCCATAGAAGACACAATTGTCAATATAGCTGGACTTACAGCTGATGACACAACTTCGGCTGAGTCGAATACCGAGTCGAATTCTGAAACAGGAACCGAACAGGGAGCAGAGACTGACCCAGAGGAAGAGACAGATGATGCCGTTACAGTGGAGGACTTCTTTAAGAATCTGGAAGCTTATGTGGATGTAGAGAACGATTCTGTATATCCATTTGCTGTAACTGAAGATGAGAAAGCCCTTGTCAGCACCAACAAAGCGGTGAATAATGCGATCGCTGTATTTACTCTGCGTGTAAAAGCGGACTGTACACTTGCGTGGAGGTATATGGCTTCCAGTGAGTCCAATTACGATTATATGATCGTAACAAAGAATGGTTCTGATCTGAACAGCAGTACGAAAAGAGACTACAGCGGAAATATGGCTGAGTATAAGCTGTATTCCCTGAATGTAAAAGCAGGTGATGTGGTCACCGTCGGCTACAAGAAGGACAGCTCAGGCAATTCTTTTTCTGACTGCTTATGGCTGAAGGATTTTATGACCCTCTCAAGGGTTTCATTTACAGGAGCTCCATCCTCTGCAACCATCAAAGTTACAGATACTGAAGGAAAAGAGTGGCCGGTTACAGACGGAACCTGTGCACTTCCTGAAGGAAGCTACACTTATACAGCAAGTGCCTTTGGCTATAATGATCTTTCTGGAAGCTTCACTGTAGCAGACACAGATCTCAGTGTGGATGCAACAATGGAGAAACAGGGCGGCTATACTGTATCCTTTAATGTAACAGGAAAAGTAGAAGGTAAATCTGCAGATCTTGTCGTAAAATACAACGGCACTGTTATGGATCCACAGGAAGACGGAAGCTATGTCCTTGCACCTGCAACTTATACCTACGAGATCGCAAGTGAAGGCTACAAGGCAGTTTCCGGTTCTTTCACAGTGGAAGATCAGAATCTGACCATCGATCTTGCCCTGGAAGAGATTCCAACTATGACAGAATATCTGGCAGACGTTCTGAATTATGCGACACTGGAGAATGATGCGACTTATCCATTTGCGATCAACGCATCCGGAGACGCACTGGAGAATACAAACAAGGGTAAATCCAGCTCAACTTCTCAGTTCAGGCTGACATTCACAAAACCAGTCATGCTCAGCTTTGATTACACCGTTTCCAGTGAGCAGAACTATGACAAGATCAAAGTTCTTAAGAATGGAAGCAGCGTGAAGGAAGATTCCGGTGTATCCTCCGGCAGCATTGATCTGGAGCTTGCGACAGGGGATGTTCTGACTATTCAGTATTCGAAGGACAGCTCCGGAGACCGCAACAATGATACTGCAACTGTCAGCAATTTTACCGCAGTTGCCCGTCATACCATCACTTTTGAGAATGCTCCTTCCGGCGCACAGATCCTTCTTAAAAATGCCGAAGGCAATCCTGTGACAGTGACTGACGGAAGTGCTGCAGTCGGATCCGGTACCTATTCTTATGAAGTAAGTGCATTTGGATTTGCAACTCTTGAGGGAACGATCGAAGTGGCAGATGAGGATGTGACTGTTGATGCTGCTCTGACTGCTCTTGAAGGCAAAAAACTGTCCTTCCGTATTACCGGTCTGGCAGAGGGCGTAGTTCCTGCTATCACCGTATCCCGTGAGGATACTGTCTATGAGGCAGAGGAAGATGGAAGCTACAATCTTGTTCCAGCTACATATACATATAAGATCAAAGCAGAAGGCTATAAGACCGTAAAGGGCACAGTTTCCATCGAGGAAGAAGATGTAACTCTTGATGTGGAGATGACAGAAGGTGTGCAGTGGGATGGTGAGAAGGCGACAGCATTTGCATCAGGTAACGGTACTGCAGAGGATCCTTATGTGATCGCTACAGCAGAGCAGCTGGCTTATCTCTCTGCTGAGGTTGACTCAGAGAATACATTTGCCGGTGAGTATCTTGTTCTGGCAGCAGATCTGGATATGGGCGATGAGGTGGCATTCAAACCAATCGGAACAACCTATGCAAAATCCTTTAAAGGAAGTTTTGATGGTCAGGGACACAGCATCCGTAACCTGCTGGTTCAGACTGATGCAAACTATGCCGGTCTCTTCGGTTATGTTGACGGAGCACAGATCTCCAATCTGACCGTTGACGGAAGCATCAGCGGAAAACAGTACGTGGCAGGTATTGCCGGTTATACCAACGGTGCTACCACCATTACCAACTGTATGAACCTTGCAGCTGTAACAGCATCCGGGGCAAATGCTGGCGGTATTGCCGGACGTGCCAACGGTAATTCTAACGGTTATACCACGATCACCGGATGTATCAACAAAGGAAATATCAACAACGGTGCCAATAATTTTGCAGGCGGAATTGCAGGTTATACCCAGTACACAGTTGTAAACAACTCCTATAATACAGGTTCTGTCCTTTCCAACCGTTGTGGAGGAATTGTGGGACAGGAAGGAATCAACTGTTCTTTTGAGAATCTCTATTCCATCGGAACAGTAACTCTGGCATCAGAAGGATCTTACAATTATGCCGGTGCCATTGTCGGTTACATGAATAACACAGCAAGCTGGAAAAACTGTTATTACCTCACCGGCGAATATGCTTCCGGTGACAGAACAGTCTCTCCGGGAATGATCGATAAGACTCCGGAAGGCCTGAAGAGTGCAGCTGTCATCGCAGCCATGGGCGGCAGCTTTGTGGCAGACAGCCTTGGCCAGAACAATGGATATCCGGTCCTTGCATGGCAGGATCCATCCGCACTTTTACTGGTTGCCTTTGATGTGAACTATGCAGACGCTGTAATTACAGTAAAGGACGAGACCGGAGAAGTGGTAGTACCACAGGAGGACGGCACTTATCTGCTGATCTCCGGCAAATACACCTATACAGTTGAAAGAGATGAATGCGAAACGATCTCCGACAGCTTTACAATTAACGGAAGCGGAAAAACAATCCAGGCTTATCTGAATGTTCGAACTTATCCGCTGGCTGTTTCCGTGCTTCCTGCAGAGGCAAATGTTGTGATCTGTGATGCTGATCACAATGTTATGAAGGAGCATGCCGACAACAGCTACATGCTTCCAAAAGGTGAGTACACCTATACAGCAAGTCTCTTTGGATACATTACGGAAGAGGGAACGGTTACTGTGACCGGTGAGAGCGATTATCTGGGTATCGGCCTGACTCTTGCTCCAAGACGCCATGTGACAGTAACTGTTACAGATGCAGCCACCGGAGAAACTCTGGACGACGCGATCGTGACCATCTCTCATGCATCTGCAGGTATTCAGAATGCAGCTGCAGACGGAACCTATTCTCTTCCTGATGAAGAGTATGCATACACGGTTGTATGCCCTGGCTACATCAATGCAAAGGGAAGCCTGATCGTAAACGATGAGGATGTAACCCTTGCAGTGGCCATGGAAGAAGGCAGCAATGTATGGACCGGAGAAATCTCTGAGAATGCTCCTGCCACCGAAACCATCGACGGAAAAGAAGTATATCTGATCACTTCCGCTGAAGAACTGGCATGGGCAGCAGATACAGTGAATACCGGTGCAAACAATGCACTGAATATGAAACTGATGACCAATATCGTGCTGAACAGTTCCGAGGCACCAACTGCGCATAACTGGACAGGAATCGGAAACTACAGCCAGAAATTTACAGGTACCATCGACGGTAACGGCAAAACCATCTCCGGCTACTACAGCACAGAGGGTGGTCTTGTGGGCTACATGGGCGAGGGTGGTCTGGTGAAAAACCTGACCATCGACGGAACCATCAACAATGCTACTGTAACAGGTGGATTTGCAAACCAGACTTACGGAGCATTCGAGAACTGTATCAGCCGTGTGGATATCAATGCAAACTACACAGCAGCAGTTGTTGTAGGAGGAATCGCAGGACGTGCTTATGCAACTGCTTCCTTCACAAACTGTGCTAATGCAGGCGATATCAACTGTACTGCCTCCGGTTCTTACTCTGATGTGAAGATCGGTGGAATCGCAGGAGATACCTACGGAGATGTAACCGGATGCTCCAATACCGGAAACATCAGCTCTTCTGCAAGAGGCTACAACTATATTGGCGGTATCATCGGTTCCTCCAACGGTTCCGCTTCCAATGCTGGTGCTCAGATCGTGAACTGCTATAACAGAGGAGCTGTTACAGCAACACCATCCGGTACCAATGCAGCTTACGCAGGTGGTATTGCCGGACGTCATACTATGGGCGCAGCTCCGTCTCTTGCAAACTGCTACAACACAGGTGCTGTCACTGCTTCAGTTGGAGGCAGCAAGGTAGGTGCCATCGCAGGCGATTATCTCTGCAATATCAGCAATACCTATTATCTGCAGGATTCTGCAGTGGCAGCTGTAGGCAGCAGCCGTGACGGATTTACTGTAGAAGCAACTCCAATGACACAGGCTGAGATGTGTCAGCCATCTCTGGTGGTTGCACTCGGCACTTCAGCATGGGGAGCTGTAGAGGGCAGCTATCCGGTACTTCTCTGGCAGGGAGGTACACCTGTATCCGATTCTGAGGATGCAGAGGCCGTTGCAGCTGCAAAAGAAGCACTGACATTTGAGCAGACAATGGTTACAGAAAACTGCACACTGGAACTTCCGGCAAGTGTGGAAGGTTTTGATGGCAGCATTACATGGACCAGTGACAACACAGATGTTATTACAGACGCAGGTCTTGTAACACTTCCGGAGGAAGGAACGGTCTACGTAACTCTGACTGCAACCATCACAAAGGGAAGCGCTTCCGCAGAGAAAACATATGTTGTAACTGTTAAGTCTCAGAAAGCACAGACCCAGGAGATCCTTGAGAGTGCCGCAGCATCTTTACGTGCTATGTCAATCCTGACTCCTGCTTCAGGTGTGTATGAGAATATCAACGATTACATTCAGGATCTTCTTGCATCCAAAGCAATGGATACCGGCATCGATGCTTATGCAGAGATCCAGGCTTCCGTAGCTAATGTGGGAACAAGAACCTATCCGGCAACAGAAGGAGACTTTGATGGAGGAATCGCAGAGGATGGTGCTATCACTTTCTTCTACACAGATCCGGCTTCCATGAACTTTGTCATCAGAAATGCCATCATCAGCGACGCAGCATTTACCCTGAGTCTGAATGGTGAGTCTGTAGAAGTGACGAAGAATATCAATCTTGGCTGGGACAGCCAGCGTCTGGCACCTTATATGGAGGCTGCTCTTGACGAAGCACTTGCTGTATTCGAGCCTTATAAAACAGAGGATGGACAGTTTGTTCTTCCAGAGGATGTGGATCTGATCCAGCTTCCAAAGACCCTGGAGGATCATCGCTACATCCACATTCAGTGGGAGAGCTGGTCAGATATTGTGAACATCGGTGCTGAGGATCCTCAGTCAGCAACCACACCGATGACGATCATGCAGACAGAAGAGGATAAAGAGATCTGGCTGAATGCATATGTAACATTTACCGCAGCAGAAGATGTTGCAGAGTATTATGGCGGAGCAGCAGTGCTCACCAAACAGGGAGTAAGTCTGGACACCTTACGTGCACAGATGCAGCAGGAACTGAATGACAATTATACAGCTGGCAAGCTGAAAGACAGCATTAGCGGTGAAGTGATCGATCCTGACCATGTAACCGGTGATATTCAGCTGATCACACCAAGAAATACCGGCATTCAGAACTACAGTGATTACAGATTTACAGTAACATCATCAGATGAGGCTGCAGTGAAAGTAAACGGATATCGTGCAAACGTTTACCGCCCAATGCCTGATGAGCAGGCAAAAGAGGTTACACTGACAGTAACCATGGCTCACAGAAACAAAGATCTTTCCGTAAGCAAAGACATTACCGTGAAGATCGATCCACTGACAACAGCTGAGCTGGATGCAGCGCTGGCCCTTATGGATCAGGTAAAAGCAGCTTACTGGCAGGGTATCAATGACAATGCCAACGTGGATGCAGATCATGTAAATACTTCTCTCCATGCATTCCAGGAAGCAGATCTGGATGCAGACGGAAACCTGTACTTTATCTATAATGTAAAAGACAGAACAGACAAGGGAATCATCCCTGGTGACCTGGCAGATTATTCTCAGGTGGGAGGACAGGAAGCATATAACAAGTTCCGTTCCTCCAAACCGGACGTGATCGCCCATGAGAACCTGCTTCTGACAACTCCTCAGTACAATACACAGGTAACCGTAGACGGTGTTCTTGAGCATGCAGTCTACGCAAAATACGCAAAAGTAATCACAGAAGGTACCTGGTATGACAATTACTTCAGCAAGCTGGTGAATGTACCTGTATCAGCAAGCATGAAGGTCCTCGGAACAGACGGAGAGGATCCGGAGCAGGTAACCGAGATCCACGCAACTGTACGTCTTACAGGTGTGGACATGACCGGAGCAGTAGATACAGAAGTTACTGCAATGAGCAACCAGACCATCGCAGACGTGATCTCCATGGGCCTTGGCGAGAATTATACTCTGACCGTCAGCAGTGCAGGATATGTACAGTCACTGACCGGCCCTGAAGACTTCAACGAGGCAAATGCTTCCGTTGACTGGTGGGGACAGTACATCTACGCAGACGGAGCCTATGACTGTGTCGGCGCACTGACACAGCCTGCAACAGATGGCGCCATCTACGCGATCATCTCCAACGAGTCCACCACAGACCCTGACAGCTATTGGGGTTACAAATATGATGTATGGCTGGAAGATACCGTATATGAGGCAGTTGCGGGCGAAACCATCTATCCGGTTGTATACCAGATGAACGGAAACACAGCAACCGCATGGTCCGGCATCAATGTTTATTGTGACGGCGAAGTGATCGCAACTACAGATGCAGCAGGTAAGGCAGCTATCCGATTTGACGAGGCAGGACAGTACCTGATCACAACCGGAGACAGCAACCATATCTTCAGCTATGCATATGTGAATGTAGAAGCAGCACCATCCCGCGACCTGGTGATTACAGAACAGCCAGTGAATGCAAACGGAAAGATCGGTGATACCGTAACCTACCATGTAACCGCTGAAAATGCTGCTTCCTACGAATGGCAGTACAGCAAGAACGGTACAAAATGGTATAAGAGTACCTTAAGCACTGCTGCAACAGATACAGTATCATTGAAGATCAATTCCACAACCAAAGGAAATCTGTATCGCTGTAAAGTAACAGGTGTCGATGGAACCGTACAGTACACAGAGATCGCAGGTCTGATCATCCTTGAACCTGCAGTGATCACACAGCAGCCTGTTGGCTGGGATCTTGCCGATGGCAAGAACGCTTCCTTTGGCGTAGAGGCTACAGGCGTTGAAAGCTACCAGTGGCAGTACAGCAAAGACGGAAGCAGATGGTTCAAGAGCAGCCTTACAGGAGCAGATACAGCAGAGATCAGTCTGACAGCAGCTCTCTCAAATGTAGAGAATGTATATCGCTGCAAACTGACAGGAACAGATGGGGCAGTGATCTATACAGATACAGTTGGTTTCATCGGTATGCCAAAGATCAAGGCACAGCCAGTGGATGTACAGTATCAGGCAGGACAGAACGCTGTATTTACAGTAGAACTGGAGAATGCAGATCATGCAGAACTGCAGTGGCAGTACAAACCGGCAGATAAGACAAGCTGGTACAAGAGTACAGCATCCGGTGCAACGACAGAGTCAGTAACGATCAAGATGAACAGCTCCTGCAGAGGTAAGGAGTATCGTCTGAAGATTACAACTCCGGTAGGAGTGATCTATTCAGATGCAGTTGGTGTTGCGTTCTGACAGGATTTTTCCAAAAACGCCTCAAATCATGGCTTGAAAATCCATGATTGTCAAGAAACGGCAAGGAAAATCATGCTTTTTCCAAAAACGCCTCAAATCATGGCTTGAAAATCCATGATTGTCAAGAAATCAAGTTATAATAAAAGAGATTTCCAAATTACAGCAGATTTAACTGCTGTATTGGAAATCTCTTTTTTAATTGACTAGTTTAATGACAATCGCTTACGTAACGACCTGTGAAACAAGCTCATATTGGAAAAATGATTTTGATACATGTCTATTTTTGACAATCACTTCACTCCGCCAGCTCTTCCCACCTCTCATAAAGCTCTTCCAGCTCCTCTGTGATCTTCGCTTTTTCTTTAGACAATTCCTGGCATCTCGGAAGATTGGTGCCTGTCTCCGGAAGATTGAATTCTTCATCAATCTCCTTATCCCTGTCTTCCAGTTCAGCAATTCGTTTCTCTACCTTTTTCAGTTCATTCTCTTTTTTTCTGAGACGGGCCTGCTCCTCCTTCTGGGCTTTCCAGTCCATGGCAGCAGCTGTTTCGGTAGTAGCGGCAGCGGCTGTGGCTGCCTCTGGTGCATAGATGGCTGTCAGCTCATCCTTTTTCTCCAGATAATAATCGTAGTTGCCGATATAGTTGACCAGCTTTCCATTGGTCAGATCCAGGATTCGTGTTGCTGTCTGATTGATGAAGTAACGGTCATGGCTGACATACAGCACGGTTCCGGTATACTCTTTCAGTGCCTCCTCAAGAATTTCCTTGGAAGTGATATCCAAATGGTTGGTCGGCTCATCGAGGATCAGGAAGTTTGCATTGGAAAGCATCAGCTTGGCCAGTGAGATACGACCTCTTTCTCCACCGGACAGATTTTTGATCGGAAGAAATACATCCTCATTGGTAAAGAGGAAGGATGCCAGCACATTTCGGATCTGGGTCTGTGTCATGTTTGGGTAAGTATCGGAAATCTCTTCAAAGATGGTCTTGTTCATGTTCAGGACCTGGTGCTCCTGGTCGTAATATCCAATCTGTACGCGGGATCCCAGTTTGCATTCGCCGGCATCTGCTTCCACTAGTCCGTTGATGATCTTAAGGATCGTGGTCTTTCCGGTTCCGTTATTTCCGATGATGGCAACTCGCTCACCTCTGTGAATAATGAATTCCTGATCTTCAAAGAGGGTCAGCGGCGGATATTTCTTGGTGAGTCCTGTTACGGTAAGGACATCATTACCACTGGTGATCCTTGGAGTCAGGTGGATGCGCATGTCTGCGTGTACTTCCTGTGGTTTGTCAAGAAGCTCTACCTTATCCAGCATCTTCTCGCGGCTCTCTGCACGTTTGATGGATTTTTCACGGTTGAAGGATTTCAGTTTAGTGATGACTTCCTCCTGGTGCTGGATCTCTTTTTGCTGGTTCATCCAGGCATTCAGCTGAGACCTGCGAACAATGGCCTTTTTTTCGTTGTAGGCTGTATAGTTGCCCAGGAACATCATGGACTTTCCGTTCTCCAGCTCGATCACGCGGGTAACGATACGGTCCAGGAAGTATCGGTCATGGGAGACGATCAGGACTGCTCCCGGATAGTTGAGAAGATAGGTCTCCAGCCACTGGATGGATTCCATATCCAGGTGGTTGGTAGGCTCATCCAGAAGAAGAACATCCGGTTTGGTGAGAAGCAGACGGCCTAAAGCAACTCGAGTCTTTTGGCCACCGGACAAAGCTTCCAGTTTTCTGTCAAACTCCTCTTCAGGGAAGCCAAGACCCTTTAATACGCCGGTAACTTCACTCTGTACCGCATAGCCATTCTCCAGCTCGAAGGTATGAGTGAGACGGGTATAGGATTCCATCATATCTTCCAGTTCTTCTCCGGAGAGATGTTTCATGGTTTCTTCCATATTGCGGAGTCTTGCCTCCATATCTAATACGTACTGTTTCGCTTCCAGTACTTCTTCATAGATTGTTTTGTTGCCGGTAATATCCTGGTGCTGTGCAAGATAGCCCAGGGTTTTGCCGCGGGAGAGGATCACCTGTCCCTGATCGGCGGAATATTCACCGGTGATGATCTTGAGAAGGGTGGACTTGCCGGCACCGTTCACACCGATCAAAGCCGCTTTCTCATGTTCTTCTATATGAAAATTGATGTCGTGCAGGATCTCTGTAGTTGCAAAAGATTTGTACACGCCCTGACAGGATAAAATCATAGGACACCTCAGTTCTTTTTCTATTCTAAGTTCTTCTTTTATATAAAGCGGACATTCGCATTCCGCTCTGCTGTATGAAGTTACAAAACCGCTTTCCTGCAAGCTGAGTGCAAGAGGAAAGGGCATACTGCTCTTATTATACAAGAAATTGTGGAAAGTACAAGTAAGAGAATAGGCGGAAGACTAAGGAAAATGCAGCCAAACGCACAATAATCATAAAGAGAAAGCCTGATGCAGCCCAGTGCGCAGTAATAATACAGAGAAAGCTTTACGCAGCTCAATGCACACTGACAATACACAGAACTCTTGTTGAAGCACAAGCAGCTATGCTATACTGAACAAAAATTACGGGAGGTGGAACATGCTTTGGGTCGATACCGAAAAACAGTTAAAAAAATACTTCTCCAACGGGACACTTCCCATCGTCGTGTCTGTCGATAAAAGACATTATGATGAGAAAAAATATCAGTTCCATCTTCATGCCCATCCGGACATTTGTGAATTAACCGTGATTACACACGGTGCCGGTCTTTATCAGCAGGGCAATGAATCAGCTATGGTGAAACGAGGCGATATCTGTCTCTATAATTGCGGTGAACTCCATACTACAAAGAGTGCTGCGGAAGTGGGTGTGGATTATTTCAGTATTGGCATTACAAACTTACGGAAGAAGAATCTTCCACCGGATTTTCTGCGAAAACAGGAAGAACCTTTTCTTCTGCATGCAGGAGAGAACTTTCCCGTAATCGAAAGTTTTTGTGAACAGCTGTATTATTTGCTTTCGAGAAAGAAAAAAGACTCTTTCAACGATCTGGCCGTTCAGCTTCTGGGGGCTTCCCTTATTGTTTTTCTGGATCAGCTGGAGAAAGATGATTCCTATATGAATCCAAAAGGCGTCAAAGCCATCGGAATCAAAGCCTATCTGGATGAGAATTACAGAAAGAATGTGACTCTTGGACTTTTGTCTGTAGAACTTGGATATTCGGAAACGCTGATCTCTCATGAGTTTAAGAAAAAGTATGGTATAGCACCTATGAAATATCTGACCAGTCGTAGAATCAGCCAGGCCCAGATCCTTCTGCATTCAACAGATATGAAGGTCAAAGATGTTGCGAAAAAGGTTGGATATAGCAATGCAAATTATTTTATCACGCTCTTTACCAGGGAATCCGGTATGAGTCCTGAAAAATATCGTGAATATGTAAAAAAAGACGTTCGAAGTCTGGTGTGAGGCTTCGAACGTCTTTTCCTTTGCGTGTCAGTCTTTTCTTTATTATATGCCAGCCTGCATGGTGCCTGGTATCAGCAATCGACTGATGAACATGCTTGGATTTACCATGCTTGGATCTACCATGCTTGGATCTACCATGCTCTATTCTTACTTCTCCGTATCATTATCACTATCCGTGAAGTCCATACGGGCATTCATAAGCTTCCGGAACTTAATTGGCGGAAACTCATAATGAGCAGTCCATAAATTGATAAAGCTGCGCAGGGTATAACCGATCTGATCGGCAATCTCGCTGACTGACCTGTCTGTACGGGACAGCA
>JAKSRN010000290.1 GCA_024403585.1 Lachnospiraceae bacterium
TGAAGAGATCTCTGCCACCGCCGAGAAGCTGCTGAAGGAGCTGCATGGTCATATCGCTGCTGGCAACGCTGCTGCCGCTGTTGCTGCCGCCCAGCAGAAGTTCGAACGGATTGCCCATATTGCCCATGCTCTGGGATACGGACTGTGCCGGAATCTGCAGGGATGCATATGCTTTGATACAGTCGCTGTAATCCTCATCGATACCAAGGGCATTGTTGATCTGCACCGCATTGTTAACGGTTCCCGGTTTTTTGTTCGGGAAGTAGATGGACAGACCGTAAGCATTGCTCATGTTGGAGGAAGTACGGTTATATTTCACTGCAGACTGAATAACATCTACCAGCTCTTTGGAGGATTTGGTATCCATTCTCTTGGCAAGATCCACCAGGTCTACCTGATCGATCTTGGAAGAAACCGCAAATTCACGGGCGCCCTGTCTTGCAGCAGCTACCTGCTGGTAGTCATTAGCCTTGATTTTCTCAATTGTATCACTGGAAAATGTACAGAGCTTGTCAGGCACTGTCTTTGCCAGCTCAGCCAGATCCACTACGGAAAGTGTGGTCTGCTGGCCACGGCATTTTACATTACATTCTTCTACGAAAGCATCAACAATGTTTTTGCCGATGGATACGGTATCCATGGAAGTATCTTTGCCCAATGCATTCAGCCATGGTGTGTAGTACCAGCCGATACCAGGCTCGGTCTCCTCGGATGCGATCATGTAATCGGCATAGGCATCCAGCATCTGAGCATTCTCTAAAGTAGCCATCAGGCAGGCATCGAAGCCGATAAAATCAAATTTCATACCTGCATCGTGCAGGGCTTTGTTGATACCGGTCAGGTTCATGGAACCGGACTGAGGACGTTTCTCATCGTAGCCGTAACCGGTGATGGAACCGCCGCCGTGATCCCAGAAAATCAGTTCGTTACGGTTGGCAGGGAAGTTCTTCTTACAGTATTTGATGAACTCTGTAAGAGTCGCAGGATCAGTCATGGCCTTGTCGCCCATGTTCTCTTCCAGACGCTCCAGTTTGCCGCTTCTGACACGGTAGATCTGGTTTACCTTGTTGCTGATTCCCTGGATCTTCCAGCCCTTACAGCCGCCGGTATAGATAATAATGTTGACATTGTCTCCATATTTTGCAGCTGCCATCTCCTGAATATCATTGCTGGCCATGCTGCTTCTGGACTCCAGATCAGTACCGCACATATAGATCATGATGGTAACCTGATCTTTATTGTTGCCCTTGATAGTGGTGTATCTGTCTCTGATTCCCTCTGCAACAGTTGTGTTGGCACTTGTTGCAGATGCCTGAATATGGGTCTCAGACTGAACAGTACTCATGGCAGTCTGTGGAGCATTGGAGGAGTGTCCGGCACCACCGAATCCATGCTGAGACTGCTGTGTCTGCTGAGACTGTTGTGTTTGCTGTGTCTGCTGCACCTGCTGTGTCTGCGAAGCACTGCCGCTGTCATTGCCGCCCAGCATAGACATTGCACCGCCGCCTCCTCCTAAAAGAAGAACCAGCAGACTAATGATCAAAGCCATAGGACTTTTGCTGCCGCCACCGTCTCTCTTTGGTCCCTTGCCACTTCCTGAACCACCGGAAGTTGGCCTGGAGCCGCTTCCGACCGGGCCTGTTCCAAGGCCTTCACCTCTTCTGTGAACGCCGGCAGACGTACCGGTCACATTCTTTTCTCTGCCTCGTGGTCTGTTATCAGCCATTTTATTTTCTCCTGTACTTGTATTTCTATGAAGGTTGAAGTTTGCTCTTTTCCGGTTCATAGATTCTTTCGTTTTTTATTGTACGTTTTTCAGTAAGCATTTGTCAATTCAAGACACGGGTAATCGTTACCAGCGCGAAAAAAGAGCGGAAGAAAAACTTCCGCTCTGAATGCTCACCTATAAGATGATAGATTATTTCATGTGTACGTCCAGCTGATTGAATGGAACCACGATTCCCTTTGCCTCGAATGCTGCCTGTGCTGCATCCAGAAGGTTAAAGTAAGCATCCCAGTAATCTGCTGTGCTGCACCATGCACGCAGCTGCATCTGCACACCGTTGCCTGCACCGAAATCGATCACACGTGCAAATGGTGCCGGATCAGCAAGAACCAGCTCCTCTTTGTCGCAGATATCTAACAGAGTTGCGCGTACTACCGATGGGTCGTTGCCTGCAACTGAGAAAGTCAGATCCACACGACGTGTTGCTTTTGCAGAGAAGTTTACGATCGTTCCTGTAGAAAGTGAACTGTTTGGAAGATAGATCACTTTATTGTCTACAGTGGAGATCTGTGTGTTGCAGATATAGATATTTTCAACTACACCCTCATTGCCCATAGCTGAGATGTAATCGCCAACACGGAATGGTCTTGTAAGCAGAATCATGACACCACCTGCCAGATTGCTTAATGTACCGTTTACAGCCAGACCTGCGCATACACCTAAGGATGCGATCACAGCTGAAAGACCGCTGGTGTCAATTCCAAGGTAGCCAACCAGACAGATCAGCACCAGACCCTTAAGGGATACAGAAGCGACATAACCCAGTGTTCTTGTGATGGTAGTATCCAGTGATTTTTTTGCTTCCAGTGAAGCAGTGAGTTTTTTACAGATCGTATTGATCACTCTGAAAGAGATCAGAAGGATTACGACTGCAATGACAACTTTAATTCCAGTAGAGGTGATCCATGGAAGGACGTGATTACTCATAAGGTCCGTAAAAGCCTGCATTTTTTATAGTTCCTCCTTATTAATATTTTACTACAGTTAATCATAATGCAAGGATAGTGATTTCGCAAGAGTGCGATTGAAGGCAAACTGGTGAAAATGCCGGTTTACATAAGTTTCGTTTAAGCATTCTCCTGTCTTGTATTGCTTTTGTATTTGCGGTCATACAGAAGTGCCGCTAGCAGCACCACCAGGCAGGAGCCTGCGTTGTGGACCAGGGCTCCGGTTGTTGGGTTCAGAACTCCGGAGATGGACAGGATGATAGCCACCAGGTTGATGCACATGGACAGGGTGATCGCACCCTTGATGGTCTGAACGGTTGT
>JAKSRN010000291.1 GCA_024403585.1 Lachnospiraceae bacterium
CATATTTGGAACTCTTAATTGTTTTAACTTAAGTATACTGGAAAATTAGCCGTTGATCTGAGCAGCTACCTCTGCTGCGAAGTCCTCGTTCTTTTTCTCCATACCCTCGCCTACCTCGAAACGAACCATCTCTGTAAGTTTCAGAGCTTTGTTTACAGAAGCAAGGTATGCTTTAACTGTCTGTTTTCCATCCTCAGCACGTACATATACCTGCTCAAGAAGAGTGATCTCTTTAAGCTGTTTAGCGATACGTCCCTCTACCAGACCAGCGAAGATCTTGTTAGCCATGATGTTCTCTTTGTCAGCCATAGCCAGCTCTGCAAGTGTAGCTTTAGCTGCATCAGACAGGAAGTTGAACAGATATTTGTTGTTTTTCTCTGCCTCGTAAGCTGCTGCATCCTCTGCTGTGAATTTTCCATCCATAGCTGCTGCAAACAGACCATTCAGGATTGGTTTTGGAAGAGATGCAGGATCGTTCAGTGCGCTGTCGATTGTGATCTCTCTCAGTTTTGCAAGCTCCTCTGCAGAGATATCCTCTCTTGCGATGTACTGTGGGTTCATAGCTGCGATCTGCATTGCTACGTTAGCAAGTGCTGCTTTAGCATCATCATCAGCTGCTCCGTTAGCACCAACAAGAACACCGATTCTTCCGCCGTGGATGTAAGAAGCTACAACATCAGCCTCTACTCTTGCGAATCTTCTGAAGGACAGTTTCTCACCGATTACCAGTGTTTTGTCAGCAACTTCTGCTGTCAGACCAGCATCAAGAAGGTCCTGAACATCCTCGCCATTCTTTCCACCTTTTTTGCCGGAAGCAAGTGCTGTCTCAGCTACAGACTGTACGAATGTCTGGAAGATCTCGTTCTTAGCAACGAAGTCTGTCTCAGAGTTTACCTCTACAACAACAGCTACGCCATCAGCAGCTGCTGCACGGCAGATACCCTCTGCTGCGATTCTTGCTGCTTTTTTAGCCATCTTAGCTGCACCACTTTTTCTAAGAAGCTCTACAGCTGCATCCATATTTCCGTCTGTCTCTGTCAGGGCTTTTTTACAGTCCATCATTCCAGCGCCAGTCATCTCTCTTAACTCTTTTACCATCTTTGCGGTAACTGCCATGATATTATTCCTCCACTATGTTGATTGTAAAAATCGGTTTCCGGATCTTCATGCATATGAAGACCCGGTAAACCGATACTCAGTTACGTATTAGTGTCCGTTCTTCCTGTTAATGGGAAGTGAGAAAATTACTCCTCAGACTCAGCGTAAACAGCCTCAGCATCCTCAGCTGTCTCACCCTGACGAGCCTCGATAACAGCGTCAGCCATCTTAGAAACGATCAGTTTTACTGCACGGATAGCATCATCGTTTCCTGGGATTACATAGTCAAGCTCTTCTGGATCACAGTTTGTATCGCAGATTCCGATAAGCGGGATTCCAAGAGCATGAGCCTCCTGAACACAGATTTTCTCTTTCTTAGGATCTACTACGAAGATAGCATCTGGAACTTTCTTCATGTTTTTGATTCCGCCAAGGTTTTTCTGAAGTTTCTCAAGCTCTTTTTTCAGGCCGATAACCTCTTTTTTAGGCAGTACATCAAATGTTCCATCCTCCTGCATTGTCTCGATTGCTTTCAGACGAGCGATACGAGTCTGGATTGTTTTGAAGTTTGTAAGCATTCCGCCGAGCCATCTCTCATTTACATAGTACATTCCGCAACGCTCAGCCTCAACAGCGATTGCATCCTGAGCCTGTTTCTTTGTACCAACGAAAAGAATGTTTCCACCATCTGCAGCGATATCAGCGATTGCTTTGTATGCGTCGTCTACCATTCCTACAGATTTCTGAAGGTCGATGATGTAGATGCCGTTACGCTCTGTGTAGATGTATGGAGCCATCTTAGGATTCCATCTTCTTGTCTGATGTCCGAAATGAACACCTGCTTCGAGTAACTGTTTCATTGAAATTACGCTCATTGTTTTTCTCCTTTTTGGTTAATTTCTTCCGTATGTCCGTCTGTCCCGGGGAAAACCCCAGCGTTTTTCAGGGCACCAATCCACGAAACCGGCATACGTGCTTTTTTACGCAACGCTAACACAATAACACAAACCCCTTGCAAATGCAAGAGGTTTGTAATAATCTATGCTGATTTTTTCAGCAATTTTTTCAGTTTTTCAACTCCTGTCGCAGGAGTCAGGAATTCCTGGTTTTTCTACTGTTTTCAGGCATCCTGACTGCATTTTCTAATGAAATACAGTAGTGCCAGAACAGCGATGATCATCTCCGGAATTGCCAGTGGCAGATATAAATAGGAAGCCTGGACAGGCATTACCTGATTCAGGATGACCGCGTAGAGATTTGCTCCGGCATGAGCCATTACAGGTGCCATGATATTCCCGCTTTTCTCATAGAGGAGAACCAGCAGTACAGTTAACCCCAGTGCATAAATAAACTGGATCACATTGGCATGGTAGGCTCCAAACAGAAGCGCCGAGATCATGCAGCCGGTAATCGGACCAAAATACAGCTTCGCTCTCCGATAGATCAGAAAACGGAAAACCACCTCTTCTGTGAGCGGTGCTGCCACAACAGTAGTCACAAAGAGAAGCAGGAAATTCTGTCCCTCAAAGGCCATTCCAGCGCCTTCCTGGTATCCGGTGAAGATATTCTGGATTCCGGTCGTATAGATCAGAGAACTCCAGATATGGGCCGCCGCTGCAATACCCACTATGGCACATACATAATCAACCGATTTCCATTCATACACTTCAATACCGAATCTTCCCTGCTCGAATCTCAGGGTATTCCGGAGAACGAAGATGGTCAGCACACAACTGATCAGTGTAATCACCAGAGACAGCCACGGAAACAGGACCAGGATATCCTCATTGCTGATTCCCCTGATACCAGTCAGAAGACCGAACCCCATGGTTCCGATCATGGTTGCTGCCAGCATACATAAAAGGATCGTAACAAAAGGACTTACAACATCCCACAATTTTCTGATCATCGGTTGTGATTGGATATTCATTACTTGCTTCTCCCTCTG
>JAKSRN010000292.1 GCA_024403585.1 Lachnospiraceae bacterium
CCCTTCTGCAGAATATAGGAAGACATGATACCATCAATGTCATAGTCTCCGATAATCCGGATCTTATCTCCTTTTCTGATGTGGAAAAGAATCAGTTCAGCACCTTTCTTCATATCCTTCATTGTTTCCGGAGGATACAGATCTGCAAGGCTACCCTGCAGGTACTTGCGGATTGCTTCCTCTCCGATGACATCACGGTTTCTGATGAGACGTGCGATCACGGGATCGATGGAGAAGGTTTCTCCGATGGCCTTAAAATCAGCACCTTTATTTTTAATCACCCAGTTTTCTTTCATGATTTTCCAACTTTCTATCTATTAATCAACAATACTCTCCATCTGCTTTCTACTGCAGGTAATTTTTCCTGTACTTATGTTATCTCTCATTACTATTTTTTTCAAGGTAAAACAGGGCTGTCGCATCACTGCGACAGCCCTGTTCTCACAAGCATAGTAAATTGTCATTTGGAAATTATTCCGTCTTCTCGCCCATATAACGGATAAAGTTGATCACGAACTCACCCTTATCATTCTTTGCAGTATCATAACGGAATTTTACAATATGATTTTTCTGTGGACTATAGCCATCCGGGATCTCCAGTCCATCAGTAAAGCTGAACTCAATCTCCTTACTTTCATCTGCCGCTACAGGATTCTCTGTTCCGTCTTTCAGATTTGCAAAATCTTTCAGGACACAGGTCTTCTTCTCAGGATCCCAGGATACGATCGTTCCCTGGCTCATAGAATTTCCTTTTGTGATCAGACTGATTTCAGTAAGGATCATGTCAGGCATATTGTAAGTTACTTTTACAATGTCACCGCTCGCTGGAGCATAACCTGCAGGAAGATTCAGATTCTCTGATGCTGTAAGAGTAATCTTTTTATCCTTATCATTGGTGAGGACAATCTTATCTCCCCACTCCTGAATGATTCCGGTTGCTTTGATCACAACAACAGGCTCAGGGTCTGGTGTTGGTTTTGGATCTGGTGTCGGCTGTGGGTCCGGTGTCGGCTGTGGATCCGGTGTTGGCTGTGGATCCGGTGTCGGTTTTGGATCCGGTGTTGGTTTTGGATCCGGTGTTGGTTTTGGATCCGGTGTTGGTGTTGGTTTTGGTGTTGGTTTTGGATCCGGTTTTGGTGTTGGTTTCGGAGTTGGCTTTGGAGTCGGTGCTGGTTTTGCCAGTTCCACAACCTCAACAGAGATCAGCTCCGGTTTATTCTCCGGATGTCCAACATATGCCAGTGCAACCTTCTGCCCCTTCTCAAGAGTAGTTGCCTTGCCAAAAATCTTTGTCTTAGCAGTAAGCTTAAACTCATATTTATGAGCTGAGTCGAATGCTGCCTCAACAACAGAGTTATTTATATTTGTGACCATTCCAATGCTGACAACCTGATCAGGGTTCTTATTCTCAGAGATTACCTTAATCTTCTGTGCATAGCATACTTCATTCTCTTTATACTCATAAGTTACTTCAACCTCATCACCTACGGTAAGATCACCTGTGATCTCAGTTTTTGCATCCTTTTTAAACTTAGAAGTACCCTGCTCGCCAGAGATTTCGAATTCCGCATCATGAATATCAATCACGATGCCTTTATCATTCACTATGATCGGTGTCTCTTTATCAACCTGTACAGTTTTTGCATAGTTGATCAAGTCATCACCTACGGTATATACAACTGTTACAACATCCCCAATATTGATTCCGTGAGTCAGATAGGTAAACTTTGTTTCATGGATATCAAATTCCAGCTCCCCTTCAGGACCATCAACAGTGATTGAGTACATCTGTGCGTCAGTTAATACTCCTGAATAAGTCAGCTCTTTGACTGGTTCCGGTGTTGGTGTTGGTTCTGGTGCCGGCTTTTCTTTTTTTCCGCCCAGCACAATTGCCAGAATTACAATGACAACAACAGCTATTATGGCGCCGATTATTCCTGCTTTTTTCTTGTCCATATGTTTTGTTCCTTTCTGCAGAATTTTATACTATTCACTTCGGAATATGTTAATATTATAAAATTCTTGTGGTTACAAAACAGTTAGTCAACACCCTTCTTATTCTTATCGAAGATCAGCGTGTCTACGAATGCCTTTCCTGCCGTTAAGCTCTCGATCACCGCCTGCAGCTCATCATTGTATTCAATATGACGCAGGTTCGGGAATGCACGGTAGAGACGTCCGAATCCGAAGAAACGCTGGAGCCTTGGATGTTTCAGTGCAAAGTCATGCATAGCTTTCTTCAGCTCTGCACCCTTTCTCTTCAGTTCCTCATTCTTCTCCTCTGCATACTCTCTGTTCTCAGCTTTGGCAAGGGCAGCCTGCACACGGCTCTCCTGCACGCGGATCTCCATGTTCATGGTCTTCTTACCGATCTGTTCTGTCAGTCCGTCAGAAGCTCTTCTGACATCGGCAGCCATAGCACTGAGACGTTTCAGATTCTTGTTCAGATGCATAATGCTGAGTACGGTACATACAACATCCGCAAACAGATATACATAAAGAACAATGATCAGGATATGACCCAGCAGATTATCCAGAATATACACATTCAGGCCGATCACCGGCTGAATCAGTTTCATAACGAATACAATGCAAAGTCCCCAGGCAATAGAGAATCTCAAACAGATAAATCCCCCCAGATTAAAGGGCTCTTTGCTGTAATCCCACCATCTCAGATGGAAAAGCTTGTACAGGATAAAACCACCGATCAGCTCAACCGTAGTGGCAAAGATGGTTCCACCTATAAAGAGAAGAAACGTGTTTCCGGAAAGGGGCTCAAGAAGAGTGATGATACCAACCATTCCGATTCCATAGATTGGACACAAAGGACCATTCAGAAATCCCCTGTTGATAAACTGTCCCATTGTAACTACGTGAAATGCTACCTCCAGTACCCATCCCAGGAAAGCGTAGATGAGAAAGAAGGCCATTATATAATACGCACTATACATAATCGATCCGATACCTCTTTATTACGATTCTATTCGATACTAATTAACAGCCAGAGTGAAATCAGCTTCGCCGATTTCACCAT
>JAKSRN010000293.1 GCA_024403585.1 Lachnospiraceae bacterium
TTGAACTGAACGAAGCTCAGCGTGAAGCCGCTGAGACCACCGAAGGTTATGTCCGGGTTGTAGCCGGTGCCGGTTCCGGAAAGACCCGCGCCCTCACCCACCGCTTCGCCTATCTGGTGAATGAGCTGGGCATCCTGCCGGGCCATATCCTCTGCGTAACCTTTACCAATAAATCTGCCAATGAGATGCGCCAGCGAATCCACGTGCTGACCGGCGACAACGATACAGGCTATATTTCCACCTTCCATGGCTTCTGTGTCAACATCCTGCAGGAGGATTCCCACGCGGTTTCCTATCCCAAGAGTTTCCTCGTGCTGGACAACAGCGACATCAACGATATGCTGAAGATCATCTATGAGGAGCGAGGTCTCTCCCTCCGCGATATGACTTTCAGCAAAGCCCGTGATATGATCGAGATCCGAAAACTGAAGATCGAGCCTAATTATTACAAGGATATGATCAGCATGGATCTTTCCGTGCTCCGGGAAAAATATCTGCAGGCCACAGAGCCGATGGACATCATATTCTACGGATATCTGTATCAGGAGAAGAAGGCCTTCGCCCTGGATTATAACGATCTGATCAAATTTTCCCTCTATATTTTTGAGGAAAATGCTGACATCCGCACCAAATGGCAAAAACGCCTTGAATATATCATGATCGACGAGTTTCAGGATATCGACCCTCTCCAGTACGAACTGATGGAAGTCCTCTGCCAGTACCACCAGAACCTGTTCGTGGTAGGCGACCCGGACCAGACCATCTATACCTGGCGTGGTGCCAATGTAAAATATCTGATGGAGTTCGACCAGGTATTTCCGAACACCAAAACGATTATGATGATGCAGAATTACCGTTCTACTCCACAGATTCTGAATGCAGTGAATTCTCTGATTGATAAGAATGAGTACCGTATCAAAAAGGATCTGATTCCAGTCCTCTCTGATGGCGATCTTCCGCTGGTCCACCACGGAAAGAATACAGCTGCCGAGGCGGAATGGATTGGGAAAAAGATTAAGGAACTGAATAAAGAACAGGGGGTTCCCCTGAAGGATATGACTGTGCTCTACAGAGCGCATTATGTGACAAGACCACTGGAAGAATATTTTATGAAGGAGAAGATTCCTTACACCATCTACAGTGGCGTGCAGTTCTTTGACCGCATGGAGATCAAGGATGCGCTCAGTTATCTGCGTATGATTGCATTTCAGGATGATCTGTCTTTCAGAAGGGTGGTCAATACGCCAAAGAGAAATATCGGTCAGCGGCGAATGGCATACCTGGAGGAATATGCAGAAAACAACCACATGACTTTGTATGCTGCTTTAAAAGAGACGCTGGAGCAGGATATTTTCAAGGGAACAGGAGCGGCGGAATTTGTAGACCTGATTGAGCATTTCACCTCGATCTATGACAATTTCCCTGTCACTGATCTCCTGTCCATGGTGCTGAACGCATCGGGCTATGAGAAAGCCCTGCGAACAGAGGGCTCTCAGGAACGACTGGATAACCTGGCTGAGTTGAAGCAGAGCATCTACGAATATGAGATCAGCTGTGGCGAGGAGGCAACGCTTCCGGACTATCTCCACCACGTGGCACTCTACACCAATCAGGATGTGGAATCTCTGGGCGACAAGGTCAAACTCATGACCGTTCACGCTTCCAAGGGTCTGGAATTCCCGAATGTATTTATCTGCGGCCTCAATGAAGGTGTCTTCCCTTCCGGAAAGGTAAAGGATCAGAAGGGGATGGAGGAGGAGCGACGGCTTGCATTCGTTGCACTTACACGTGCTGAGAAGCGGCTTTTCCTCACAGAAGCGATGGGCCGGAATTTTGACGGTTCCCCAAGATATCCATCCCGTTTCATTCTGGATATCGATGATTCGCTGCTCGCGCACACTGCCCCTCCGGACGAGATGCTGATCCGCGAAGCCAAGAGCTACATCCGCATCCTGAAAAATGCTGCCGCCGAAGTCAAGGATGAATACGCCCCTGGCCAGAGAATCCGCCACAAGGTATTTGGTGAGGGTGAGATTCTGAGGCTGGATTCGGAGGCACAGGCGTATGTGATCCGATTCGATAAGCTTGGAACAGAAAGAGAGGTTTCTTTCAGGGCAAAACTGGAGAAGATGTAGAAAGAAATGAGTCGAAACTTGCACAGCGAGTTTCGGCTCATTCACATATAGGCGCCAACTCCAAGCAAGTTTGGTCTCTGCTCGTTTACAAGACCAAGCGCCCCTCTACCGTCACCGATAAAGGAGCGCTTGGTCTCTTATTAGATAGGGCTTTATTCCGTCTTTTTGAATACCGATACCATATCTATATGAACAGTGCCACCCATGTCATATCTCACTGTAGTCTCTCCATCACTCAGGAAAAGGCTTGTTCCATTATTGAAAGCAGTCCAGTTGAATTCCTTTGTTTCTCCGTTTACATCCACTTTCATAGAAAACTTGTCATCTTCCACGGTCCAGGTTCCGTCATAGGTCATCTCTTTTCTGGAGAGAACCTGACATGTGCCATCCTGTTTCAGATTAAAGGAGAATGGGAAAAATACTTCAAGCATCGCATCTGGTTGAAATCCGAAAGCTGCATTCCAGTAATAGCTCTCACTTTTCTTTAGATAAAGACTGTTAACAGGATCCTGCGCATTATAATCAGAAGAAAAATACGGCTTTCCATCAACCATCAGGATTCCACCCTTAACCAATTCATAGCTATATTCTTTTTCCTGATCCCCATAGCGTAATGTCAGCTTTCCATTGTCAGCTCCCAGTAACAAAGCAGCATCCGAAGAACTTTCTGCAGGGGTTATTCTGGATGGTAAAGTATCATCATTTACCTGCAGCGTCCATACGGAACTGATCACATCCAGATCTGTTACCGGAGTCATCTGGTAATAAACAGCCCAGGCGCCACCCTCTTCGAGATTTGTTCGACTAAGGGTAAGATCTTTATTGCCAATCGCAATAGAAAGCATATCATCCGTGATCATAGAATAGGATGTTTCCTGC
>JAKSRN010000294.1 GCA_024403585.1 Lachnospiraceae bacterium
ATGCCAATCCCGACTCCGTTCCCGGAGCCGATCGCAAAACCACAGCGGGATATCTATGTTATTCAGAAACCGATATCCAATCGTCCTGCACCGGATGAAGCACCTGTTCCTCATACAGGAATTGAGAATGGTCTGACTGCAGAATTGAATTATGTACTCTCCAGAGAGAATACAGCTGCTCATCTGGCAGTAGATTTGGATTCCGACTCTCGCTATAAGACGGATTCTTCTGCTTCAAAATATCCTGAAGGCTGGGAGAAACTGGGAATTCCGAATCCGGAGCATATCTTCTACTCTGTTCCGGATGACTATATGCAGACTTTCCGCTGCAGTCGTCCAAAAAAATTCTCTCCTTCTGATTTCCAGAAAGAGATGTCTCTGAAATCACCAAACAGATTCCAGAAACAGTGGGCACTCAAGGATGCTTACAGATATGGTGCTACCAGTCCTCACATGCTGGCTGAACTGATCAAAGAAGATTCTGATCTGGTAGAAGAAGCTTGCGATACACTTGTAAATAGTGGCTACCTGAAGGCATTTCAGCTGACAGGCCCTTCTTTCAATAACTTTGAAAGACTCTATGTTCTTACTGCCAGCGGCAGAAAGATCTTTACCAATGCTGATACAGCTGCAGTTCTCAACCTGGCTCCGTCACAGAAACCGGCAACACCTCCGTTCGCATCCCATGCGAATGCGGTATTGAACAGACTTCTGTTCCTTTCCACCAAAAAACTGATGGAAATCTACATGCCATCCCGCCAGTTTAACGTCGGATCCTTTATTCTTGAGACGAACAGCTTTATCAACTTCTTCCCGACAAGCACCGCATCAGGAACTTACGCTTACGTCAGTGTTTTTGGAGAGGATATGAAAGATTACCTGATCTTCAAGATTGAGCTTCAGGAGATGCTTCCTTCCCTCAATATCATTACCGTCGTAGGAATGACAAAGGAACATGCAAAAGCACTGGCTGACTGGATCTATGAATGCTTCAGTCCACAGCTTGCCGGTAAAAAACTGCAGTATTATGTTTCCGAAACAGATACTTATTACTCTTATCCACAGAGTGTTCCATTTAAAGTTGGTTATTAACAGACATTTACAGTTGGTTATTAACAGACATTTACAGCTGGTTATTAACAAAGTGTTCTATTTTAACGTTAACTATTAACAGAGTGTTCCTTATTAGGTTGGCTAATACATATGAAAAACCAAACGCTATTAGATAAGATCTGTGGACTGATTCCCGGAAAGGTCGATGATAAGATCCTGCTGGAGTTATACGACCTGCTCCAAAAGGCCGAGCATGTATTCAAGAAGGATCATCCATCCACGATTCCGGAGAATACCCATGCTTTTCGCAAACACAGTCTCGACATCAGAAAAGCCAGAGGCTATGTGGAAGATCAGCACAGATATCAGGATATGCGCTATGGTGCAACCACCATGAAACACGCCGGTTGTGAGATTTTTGCTGTATATAATGCACTGTATACCTTGCACGGCACCCACAGGATCCCTCTTCCCCACATGATCCATGATTTCGAGAAAGAAGGCATGGTTTTATCCGGAAGGTTTGGAACCTCTCCTAAATCCCTGCTTTCTTATCTGAATAAGCAGGGCTATAAAACAGAGATGGTCATTGACCAAAAGCTTTTCGACAGTATGGGAGACAGATATACTTCATTGATCCTCACCATGTATAATAATGCAGAGGACATTCGTGATGAGATCCATACGGTTCATATTACGCATGATGAAAAAGGATTCACAGCCCACAACGTTTACTGTAATGGTACCGTGGTCGGTCCTGCACCATCTGTATCAGCTCTGATTCACAGTTTTAACCATGGAAAATCCCGTGGAATCTGCCTGATTGGCATAAAAAAGCCATAATTATTACTTTTTCTTTACATTTTTATTTATTTTCTTTATAATAGGACTGATAATGAAAAATAGGGGAAGTACCATTATGGCAAATTATAGAAAAGACTTTTATGATATGGATCCGGAAGAACAAAGATACTCTTCCACCCCCGTTCAGAAAAAGCGCACTGCACAAACTGCAAGAAACACTTCCAGAGCTGAGGTTGATACTGATGCAATCTCCAGAAATCTGGAGAGCAGTGCAGATGAACACATTCAAAGAAATCGCAGAGTTCCTGCATCCGATGGATACGATCGACCTGCTGCTCCTCAAAAAAGGAAAGCAGCTCCTCGCCGCAATGCATCTGCAATGAATGATCCTTCTTATGAAGAAGCAAGAGAAGAAATGTACAGAAAGAAAAGGCAGGCTCGTGCAGAGGCTGCAAAGTGGAAACGTGCTCATTGGATCGTTCGTTTTCTGATTGTCTTTGTTCTGATTCTGGATGTTCTCATTCTTCGCTTCGGTGTATTCAAAGGAGGTTTCCTTCCGGTTTGGAACGTACTTACTCACGGCTCCAAACATGAGACAGCCCAGCCGGCAGAAGGATTTCAGATCAGCGAACAGCTTCTGACCGTGAATGAATTCTCAAGACCTGGCTCCCCACTGGATGCAGTAAACGGAATTGTCATCCATTATACAGGAATGCCTGGAACCGATTCTCAGGCAAACAGAGACTATTTTGAGAACCTGAAGGACGGAACAGAAAAAAAATACGGCAGTTGTAACTATATCGTCGGTATTGATGGCAGCGTTATTCACTGTGTTCCGGATAATGAGGTTGCATATGCTTCTGCAGGTCGTAATACCGATACTCTGTCCATTGAATACTGTCATCTGGACGATTCAGGAGCCATGACTCCGGAAACCTTCCAGTCTCTGGTTCAGCTGACCGCAAAGCTCTGCAAAGAACATAATCTGACAACCGATCAGATCATTCGACATTATGATGTCAACGGAACTTCGTGTCCGAGATACTTTGTGGATGATCCGGATTCCTGGTCCAATTTCATCAACTCTGTAGCAGCAAGTATGGGGTAACTAAAGAACCAGGAAATATGCTCAGAGATTTCAAAGGACAGTGAAA
>JAKSRN010000295.1 GCA_024403585.1 Lachnospiraceae bacterium
AAAAAACAGAAAGAGGGAAAACCATGAAAAACATGACAGAAATCCGCTGGCATGGACGCGGTGGCCAGGGTGCCAAAACCGCAAGCCTTCTCCTTGCTGACGCAGCATTTATGGCAGGCAAATTTGTACAGTCATTTCCGGAGTACGGTCCAGAGCGATCCGGTGCTCCAATCACAGCCTACAACAGAATCTCAGAGGAGAGATGTACCATTCATTCCAACATCTACGAGCCTGATTATGTAGTTGTAGTAGATGAGACTCTTCTTGAGTCTGTAGATGTAACAGCCGGACTTAGCAAAGAGGGAGCAATCGTTATCAACTCCGAGAGACCTGCTTCTGAGCTTCGTCCTCTGCTCCGTGGATACGAGGGAAAGGTTTATACCGTTCCTGCAGGTCCAATCTCCAGAAAACACCTGGGAGCATATTTCCCAAATACACCAATGCTGGCAGCAATCGTTGCTGTTAGTAAATGCGTAGACCCTGACCAGTTCGTAAAAGATATGGAAGAGTCCTATCGTCATAAATTCGCAAAGAAACCACAGGTAGTACAGGGCAACCTGGATTGTCTGGTTGATGCCATGAAGGAGGTTAAAGAGTAATCATGAATAAGAAAGCTTCTGAAATCAATGAGCAGATCACATGGCAGGAGATGACCACAGGCTGCGAGATCTACGAGGGCGGTACTTCCCGTCTGACTATGACAGGAGAGTGGAGATCCAAGGTTCCGATCTGGGATCCTTCCAAATGCAAACAGTGCCTTCTGTGCACACCTTTCTGTCCGGATTCCTCAATTCCGGTAACAGCAGGAAAGAGAGCAGACTTCGATCTTGATCACTGCAAGGGATGCGGTATCTGCTACAAAGTATGCCCATTCGGTGCAATCGAGTGGAAGGAGGTACACTGATTATGAGTATTCGTGACAGACTTTCCGGTAACGAGGCCATTGCAACAGCAATGCGTCAGATCAATCCGGATGTATTCGCTATGTTCCCAATCACACCATCTACTGAGATCCCTCAGTACTTCGCACAGTATGTTGCGGATGGTAAAGTAGACACAGAGTTTATCTGCGTAGAGTCTGAGCATTCTTCTCTGTCTGCATGTATCGGTGCAGAGGCAGCAGGATGCCGTGCTGTAACAGCAACATCCTCCGCAGGTCTTTCCTATATGAACGAGGTCCTTTTCGTTGCAGCTTCCTGCCGTCTTCCAATCGTACTGGCAGTTTCCTGCCGTGCCCTGACAGGACCAATCAATATCAACCATGACTATTCTGACTCCATGGCTGAGCGTGATTCCGGTTTCATCCAGATCTATGCTGAGAACAACCAGGAGGCATATGACAACTATCTGCAGGCACACAGAATCGCAGAGACAGCAGACGTACGTCTTCCTGTTATGATCTGTGAGGATGGATTCATCACATCCCACGCTCTTGAGAACATCGAGCTGGAGGAGGACGATGCAGTTAAAGCATTTGTTGGTGAGTACAATCCTGAGAACTACCTGCTGAAATCTGAGAACCCACTGGCTGTAGGCCCTTACGGAACATCTCCATATTACATGGAGGCACGTGTGGCTCAGGCAGAGGCAATGAAGAATGCAAAACGTGCGATCCTGGACGTTGCTGCAGACTTTGAGAAGACATTTGGCCGTAAGTACGGTTTCTTTGAGGAGTACAAGATGGAAGATGCTGAGACAGCAATCGTGCTGATGGGATCTTCTGCAGGTACTGCTAAAGCTGCTGTAGATGAGCTGAGAGCACAGGGCAAGAAAGTCGGACTCATTAAAGTTCGTGTGTTCCGTCCATTCCCAGGCGAGGAGATCGCTGAGGCTCTGAAGAACTGTAAAGCAGTTGCTGTACTTGATAAGAGTGAAGGCTTCAGTGCAATGGGTGGTCCTCTGTTCGCAGAGACAGCATCCGCTTGCATCAATCTGGATACCCGTCCTAAGATGGTAGACATCGTATACGGACTTGGTGGACGTGACTTCACAGTAAAACATGCTAAGAGAGTCTTTGATCGTCTGGACAAGATTGTAGAGACCGGAGTAACCGGACCAATCTACTCCCATATGGGACAGAGAGATCAGAGAGAGGAGGTACAGTAATCATGGCATACAACTTAAAAGAAGAAATGAGCAAGCCGGAGCGTTTTGCTGCCGGACATCGTCTCTGTGCCGGATGTGGCGCAGGTATCACCTGCCGTGCTATGATGCGTGCAGTAAATCCAGAGGATAAAGCAGTTATCTGTAACGCTACCTCTTGTCTGGAGGTTTCATCCTTCCAGTATCCATTCACAGCCTGGGAAGATTCTTACATCCATATCGCTTTCGAGAACACTTCTGCAGTAGCAGGCGGTGTTGAGACAGCAATCAAGGCTATGAAGAAAAAAGGCAAACTGAAAGACAACTTCAAAGTAATCGGTATCGGTGGTGACGGTGGTACTTATGACATCGGTTTCCAGTCTCTGTCCGGAGCTATGGAGCGTGGTCATGACTACACTTACTTCTGCTACGATAACAATGCTTACATGAATACAGGTACACAGCGTTCATCCGCTACACCTAGATTCGCAAGTGCTACAACAACACCAGCAGGAATCGAGTCTGTAGGTAAGAAACAGAATCAGAAGGATCTGACACAGATCATTGTAGCACATGGTTCACCATACGTTGCTCAGACTACACTGACAGGAAACTTCAAAGATTTCCATCAGAAAGCGCACAAAGCGATCTACACAGAGGGACCAACATTTGTAAACGTTCTTTGCCCATGTCCACGTGGATGGGGATATCCTGCAGAGATGCTTCCAGAGATCACAAAACTGGCTATTGATACATGTGTATGGCCAATGTATGAGGTTGAGAACGGAGAGTATCATCTGACCTATATGCCAAAGAAAAAACTTCCGGTTGAGGAGTTTATGAGACCACAGGCTCGTTTCAAACATTGCTTCAAACCAGGCAATGAGTGGACAATCGAGGCGGCTCAGGAGTATGTAGATCAGAA